>NZ_JBWLUY010000060.1:0-5488 GCF_057784295.1 Mesorhizobium sp. CNPSo 4688 | reverse complement strand
AGGCATAGCCGACGCGCGCACGGCCTGTGCCATACCAATCGATGTCCGCCGAACAGCCCTCGATCCCGCAAGGCGGTACAAACGGAACCTTGAGGACGCTGCCGTGAATATTGGCGTAAGACACGTCACCTTCGACGCCGAAAACGATCGGCCCCGCCTGCCAATTGTAACCAGCGGTCAGACCGCCGACAAAGCCGTCTGAATCGACGTCAACGGTGCTGCCAAAGAAACGGTAGGGATCGCTGCTCCAGCCCCACCCGGCCACGGCGCCGAGATAGGCTCCCGACCAATTGATGCTTTCGGGCTGAGCATCGCCGATTGCATCTGCGGCATTCGCCGACCCAGCCAGCATCGCGAAAATACCTGCAATTGCAAATGAAAGGCTGCGCATCGTTATCCCACGCTAAAAGTCCGAGCACCTAAATGTATCAGTGTTCGCTAAATTTACTGTCTCATTCATGCAACACTTGAGACTTGGTTCGTTCGCGTGATTTCTGCCACACCGTAGACGCGTCCCCGAACCTGCCCGGTTTCGGGCCCTGCTATTTGTCATCCTCGCGAAAATCCTGCAGCGATGCATGCCTCAAGTCTTCCTCGCCGCGCAAGTGCTTTACGCGCCCCGATCAGCCCCGGCTTCACCCATTGCGTAGAAAGGTCGTGAGTGATTGACGCGCTTCGCGCCTACAGTAGCTTGTGTGTATGGCGATCAAGTCCCCCTCTTTTCCCAACCGGTTTCTGCACGGCTTTCGCGTCGACGCTATGTGGATGATGGCGTCGCTGCTTCTGGCGGCCGCTCTGGTCCTTGGCTTCGGTCTTCTAGCGGAGGAAGTTATTGAGGGAGACACCAGCGGTTTCGATCGGGCGGTGCTTATGGCCTTCCGTAGCGCCGGCGACCCCACCAACCCGATCGGTCCACTCTGGTTGGAGGAAATGGGGCGCGACGTTACGTCTCTTGGCAGTTTTGCGTTCCTGGGCTTCGTATCAGTCGCCGCAGTGGGCTATCTGCTGATTGCGGGAAAGCGGAGGTACGCTGTGCTCGTTGCGGTCGCTGTGGCCGGCGGAGAGGCCATCAGCACCCTTCTGAAGATCGCCTTCGATCGCCCAAGGCCCAATCTCATACACACGACAAGGGTCTTTACAGCCAGCTTCCCGAGCGGGCACGCCATGCTTTCCGCCGTCACTTTCCTGACCCTTGGGGCGTTGCTCGCCAAGGCGAACCCCGATCCCCGCGTCAAGGCGTATTTCGTTTCGCTTGCCGTGTTTCTGACGATCATGGTCGGATTGAGCCGGGTCTATCTCGGCGTCCATTACCCTACCGACGTTCTTGCAGGTTGGTGTGTCGGTTCCGCTTGGGCCATTCTGTGTTGGTCCGCGGTCCAGCGAATTGAAGAGAGCCGAGGAGGGTAATCGGTCGCTATGCTGGCTTGTGCCGCCGCATTATCCCCCACTCGTGCCAGATCAGCACCATGACCGCCGCGTCGAAGACGGTCAGCACGAGCAGGCCGGGAGAGTGAGTGTAGGAATACCGGTAGACTTGGTAGGCCATAAATGCGCCAAGAGCGACGAGCGAGGCCGGATACGACCACAACTTGCCCCGCAAAAGGCCGATGACCAAGAGCAGCTTAATCAGGCCGTGGCTGAGCAGGTAGAAGGCGTAGAACTCCTTGCTGGCGACCGAAAAATGGCTTGCCATCTGCGACAGATAGCCAGCTATGAAATCATTCGGATCTTCGATCAATTCGTCTTGGGTGAAGGCATTGACCGACGAGGCAATTGTGTCTGTGGTGACGAGATAAAGAAGGACGCCGCCAAGGCATTCGATCAGGGCGTGCGCACCCTTGAGCCAAATGCTGACTTCAAAAATCTGATGGATGCGGCGTTCGTCGACTGCTTTCACTAAACTCCCTCCTGATCGACAACAACGGAAGCAACAAAGAATGGATGCAACTCTCACTCACTGGATCAATGGGGGAGACGGGCTTCATCCTGTTCCTGGATAATGCGGTGATTGGCGTCTCACAAATCGGCGTTCCGCTGATGGTGCTGGCTGTGGTTCTGCAATGGTGGGCGAAGGTCGACCGCTACCATGTTCGCCACGCCTCCTTAGCAGCCGGTTTGGCGTTCTTGCTTGGTCTGGCGATCAACCAGTTCATTCTTCTATTCGTGCATCGGATACGGCCCTACGATGCTGGCGTGACGCATCTGTTGATCGCACCCAGCGCCGACTGGTCGTTTCCGTCAGACCACGCGACTGCAAGCGTCGCGATCGTTGCGGCCTTCGCGATGCAAGCTCTGCCTCGCCGGACGGTAGCACTTTCCTTTCTGGCATTCCTGATTTGCTGGTCGAGAATTTATGTCGGCACCCACTATGTCACCGACGTGATCGGCGGCGCCCTCATTGGCGTCTTAGGTGCCGTCTTGGTGCGACTGGCTTACCGTGAGAATTCCCGTTTGGACACGCTGGTGACGAGGATCCTGTAGCTACTAGCCATCATCGCGATGCTCTACAAGTTGACGACCTCGACGGGGCCACGCCAGCGCCAGCAGGCGTGGCGCCCAGACCCTTTGTGCGGTTGGTGTAATCCCACTTACCCCGACAGGTCGCGAACTGCGGTCCGTTCTGCTGCTGGAGCCTCACAAGGTGGCCTGGGACTCGGCACGAACGGCGCTCGCTCTCGACAGGAGCGATGGCGTCTGTCACCAGAGCATGGGGCTTGTGCTTACGCACATGCGCCAGCATCGCGATGCGGGAGTGCATTTCGAGCAAGCGCGCTCGTTGAACCCGCTGGACGTGAACATAGCGGGGGACTACGCAAGCTGGCTCAACTACGGCGGACAGGCCGAGACGGCGCTGAACGTGCTCGAAACTGCGCTCCTGCGCGACCCGTTACCTCCGGTATGGTTCTCGGAGGTGAAGGGCAGCTCGCTCTTCCTGCTTGGAAGGTACTCGGAAGCCGTCGGTTCGTATCAGAAGGCCGGCGACCAATTCTTCATTCATGCCTTCCTCGCAGCGGCGTACGCACATTTGGGCGAGACGCAGAAGGCGCGCGCTGAGGTCGTGGAAGCACTGACGAGGAAACACGACCTGAGTCTCCGGCTGTTTTCAGGTTTCCCGTTCGCCGACCAAGTCGGCCTCAAGCTTTTCATGTCAGGCTTCAGAAACGCCGGTTTTCCGGCGTGAACGCACTTTCCGGGAGGTTCCAGATCGATCGGGCGTCCTAGTTTGAAAAATCGCTTGGCAAGTGCAACCTGGATCGAACTTAACCGAAGGCCCGGCGGCGCAATCCAACAGGGGCTTTGGACTTTCAGTCAGACAACGAGGCGCTGACGAATGGCGCGTGGTCCGGCGTGGGGGATCCCGTCACCTCCCAGGCAAAACCGTCGCAATCTCAGTCTTCACCGAAAAAGCGCGCACGCGCCCGATCGTCTGACGGTGCCTCTGGCCCCAAACCGGTGACATCCGGAATACGTGTCGGATCCTGGGCGAAGAGTGCAAACGCATGCTCGCGCCGCCGGTCGGCGGCATCGCCGCGTTCGAACAGCAAAGCCGTTTCCATTGCTTCCAGCCGCCGCATCCGGCCGTAAAAATCATCATGGTCCCTGGCGTAAGCATGTGCTTCCGAATGCCAATCAGAACTCTGTAGCAACCGATCCCTCAGCAACCGGACATCCCGAAGCGTCCTCGACAGCCCACGACCCCACGCTGGATCAGTAGCGGCTGCAGCATCGCCGATGAGAACCACGCCGTCACGATAGGGATTGTCGACCCAGCGATGTGACCCGTCAAAGCTCGCAAATGGACCCGCCTGCCGAGCTCGGTCAAACCAGTGGGCTGGGGCGCCCACCGCCTGAAGCTGCCGGACCATTTCATCGACCGAGTGTCGGCCTGATAGACGCTTAGGCAAAACATCCTTGTGGTGGACTAGGTAGATGCGGTTGCGCCCGGGCGCAATGCGCATCGCGATCACCATTCGTCCGCCCCTGGGATCATAAAAGAGATTGATTGTGCTTCCCGATGATGGAGCGTTGCCGGCGAGAAGCTCCGAACAGTCGACGTCGCCTTCAAGAATCATGCCTGCCGTGATGAGCTGCTCCGGGTCATGCCGCACCTCGAAGCCGAGAAGCGAACGCAGTCGCGAATCTCGGCCGTCAGCCAGAACGACCAGGCGGGCAGAGACCCCTTTGGTCTCATCGCCGATATGAACCCGTGGCACCTCCCCGAATGTAACACTAGCAGCGGCTTCCCCGCGCCGAACCGCTGTCCCAAGGGCCTCGGCATGCGCCAGCAGAACCTCTTGCATCGCTGGATGTGAAAAGGTCATGCAGCAGGTGGCCTCTGGAGTCGTCGCGAGCAGATCCCGAACTGCGGGCGATGCGCCGCTCCTGAATCTCGAATGATAACCTGCCTCGATGGCGCAGCCCTCGAGGAGGAGATCGTATATGCCAAGGCGCTTGGCCTCGAGGCTTCCCCAGGGCATGAGAACTTCGCCACGGATACGATCCCTGAAAGGCTCCTGCTGTTCAACAATGAGGATCCTGGCGCCGCGACTGGCAAGGGCAATGGCCAGCGAAGCGCCTGCAAGACCGCCACCAACAATGATTAGGTCGTATTCAGGGTGATCCATGAGGATAGGTTGTCACAGGCATTTCAGATATTGCTAAATTATAGCCTGCTTACCAAAGGCGTCTACCGCCGTTGCCCCGGCGTCAGAGGATGGAAGGCGATTGCAAAATCGAGTGGATCACGCCCTGGCCATGGCTGGGGCGACAAGAACCACATTCACGTCGGCCCTCCCGGCGGTGGTCCGAAGAAGAAATAGCCTTCGTCGACGTGTCGCCGGCCTGTCTCCAGTAGAAGCGGCACTGTCCAAAGGAAAGCCCGGTTTGCACGCTCGCGCCGGGCTTTCTCTATTGGCGTCTGCCACCCCGCGCGCGTTTCGGCTGGCACAGCGGGGAAGCGGCCTCGCAACACGGCGCAGGTGCGCAATCTCTGACATCTATAGTCTTTATTATTTCAACAAGACCAAGTTCAAACAGAGCGTCGACCTGGCACTATAAACTGCGTTTGACAGAAATTGGCCGCGCCGAAGGAACCGCTCGTAAAGTTAAGCCTGGCATGCCGTCTGCTGACACCCGGCGCGCGGCCACATCCGTGAACTGAATTAGTATTGCACCATCAGCAACCAAACCGAAGGCTGGGCTATTGCGCTCGCTAGAAGCGACTAGTCACCACATTTCCCAGCCGAAATACTCCCGCAACACCGGTGATCACGCCGTCAGTTTGATAGCATATGATATCAGCACGAGCGGCCCGCCAGCCGATCCGGTTTCTGACCCAACTCGGACGTCGAAAGGCGTCAACGCGGATCGAAATTTGGCGCGCCTAAAGCGTAGATGCGTTGGGCCGTTGCTCCCATAATGGCATGCCGATCCGTTTCCGAAAGGCCGGCAACCAAGGCCTCAATTCCACGCCAGGCATCGGACGCGC
>NZ_JBWLUY010000059.1:0-5594 GCF_057784295.1 Mesorhizobium sp. CNPSo 4688 | reverse complement strand
ACCGCGCCTTTGATCTCAATCCCAATGACGCAGACATTCTCATGGACTATGGCTACTGCCTGAGTTGCGCGGGACGAACCACCGAAGGCTTCGACGCAGCACAAAAGGCGTTGCGCCTTAATCCTCGCTATCCCGAGTGGTACGTTCAATAGCTCGGCCAGATTTACTACGACTCCCGACAATACCATGAAGCAGTCACGGCTTTGCGTAGCCTAATGACAATCGACACGGTGTACCGCTGGGTCTATTTGGCAGCCAGCCATGCCGCATTGGGGAATATGATCGAAGCGAGGGAAGCCGTGGAGCGGATCAAGCAAATGGACCCATCAGCCACAATCGTTTCGAGAACCGGCCCCCAAATGACGCCTTACAAAAATCCCGGCGATCTGGAACACCTTCGCAAGAACTTGCGCAAGGCAGGCCTGCCAGAATGAGTGAAAGCGCGCGCTGGCCTTGAGGGGGATTTCTAGTCTGGAGCTTTGGTAAATCGGCCGCAGTCTAGCTCCACTGGCTGTCCGTGAGGAGTCTGCAAATATGCTCGCCGCCAGTCGTCCCGACGGCGTGCCAACTCCGCGCACGACACGTTCCCTCCAGCATCCAGAATACGTTCGAGCGCAGACAGCACGGCTGTGTAATAAGTGCCTGTGTCGTCGGCACTCCCAGCAAGACTTGCAATGCGGACTTCCTCGCCCAGAGTTTCCGCCCAGGTTGATTGCGTGATCGTCCCCGATCCAATCAATAGATCGGCGATTGCCATTGCCTGGGCGTGCCATGGTTCAGCGAAGATTGGCTCGTCGTCTCGTCTCCTCAACGGCCCGTAGCCGGGATCAGGCTCGCTCAAGGTAGCTCTCCCAAAGATCAACAAAAACGCGATCCCTCCGGTCCTTCGCTTCCGGCCACAGTTCAGATGCGGCGAAGCTGACCGTATAAAGGTGCTCCGCCTTATGTTCGCCCCGTGCAGACGCATCCGGGAAGACATGCGCACCATGAAGGGCGAAGATGCTTCCCTTTCTACCGCGCACGTAGCCGGGAAGACGAGTGTGTCCCGAGTGCCCCGAAATCTTTCCGCGTACGGTCGCGCCTAGGGCAAACGATGGCCTAGCATCGATTTCAACCGCGTAGCTGCGTGGATTTTTCACGTAAGCTCTCGCCTCGTCCGCAGTCTCTGGCGGATATCCTGGCTGCGGCGTGAATGTCGATGCCCCTGATTTGAGCTCCTCCAAAGTGACATAGCCCACGTCGATCATTTCAGCCGCAAGGGTGAGCAGCCAATGATCGAAATAGGATCGAGTCAGGTAGTCCGCCGGAACGATCAACTCGCGGCAATGCCGGAACCAGTCTATCGACCAGTCGCTGTCGCCAGCGGCGGCCTGCGCCAATCCAAAAGCGCGCATTTCCCACTGTTCATGGAAAGGTCGGCCATCGCCCAGGCCTTGAATCGGGCCAAAGCCTTCTCGTCCACCGAGATCATGAACTCCATCCATCATCAGCCTCCCAGCGACGGCGAGAGATCCCTTTCAGTTCCGATCATGGAGTTGCGCGTCACCAGCCGCGAAAGAGAGGCCTCGTCCAAGCTCTCAGTGCCCGCCGGCTGTTGCGGCAGCACGAGGTATCGTCTTTCTGACGTCGAGTCCCAGACGCGCACCTCTACGGTGTCTTCGAGTTCGACGCCGAATTCTCTCAGGACGCCTCGAGGATCGCGTACGGCGCGTGCTCTGTACTCGTTGGATTTGTACCATGCGGGCGACATGCCCAGAATGGAAAAGGGATAGCAGGAACAAAGCGTGCAGACGACGAGATTATGAACGTCCGGGGTATTCGCGACAGTTTGTAAATGACCCGTCGCGTGGCCCGCAAAGCCCAACTCGTCGATCGCCGACGTAGCGTTTGCCAGCAGGCGCTCCTTGAAAGCGGGATCTTTCCACGCTCGCGCCACAACTCTCGCGCCGCGCTTGGGTCCGATCTCCTCCCTATACATCTCAATCCACGCGTCCATCGCTTCCGGGTCGACCAGGCGCTTCTCGATCAGGAGACTCTCGAGAGCCTTCGCTCTCAGAGCCGGCTCGGAGGGTAAGTCGTGGTGTAAGTCGTGATGAATCTTCGAAATCTTCTGCGAATTAAAACTCGTCATCGACGTCCCCGATTTGAGGCCCAATCGGCGGAATTTACCATGAGCACACGAAGGTTGCAAAAAGGAGCTGCGGATGTGGAGGATGATACCATCCGGGCTGAGCTAAGTGGTCGCGTTCAATAGAGTGCCCGAGGCACTGCGAAGATTGAATTGTTCGGCCATCTGCTAAGACAATCAGCAAGAAAGTGCGATGTCTACACCTGCCCACGGACCGTATGATGTCGGCGCTTTCAGTGCGGCTACGGTAGCGGTTCTTGCCCGAATGCCTCACAATGACGAGCGGAGGCGCACTCGGCCATTTGAAACGCGCCGCGCACCAACTGCTGTAGCTGCATCGTCATGGGTTGACCCCTTCGAGAATCTCAGCCGCGCTCCCGACATGAGCGATGTGGAGAGCTGCGTCAGGCGGGACAATCTGAACGGCTTCTAGCTCGTATGTATCCAACCGTGTTGGTGCCACTCTACTTCGCCGCCCTCGCCGTCCTGATGCTCGCCGGCGCCATTGCGGCGCCGGCCTTTTTCCCCGTGCACCCAAAAATCGGTGGAACTACATGTCGGGACGCTGGTTGCGTACCTTAGCTCGGTCTAATACCCGGGCATCACCACAGGGGCCAACGAATGACGGACACCCACGACCATCACGACCACGCAACCGAACTAGTCGAACTAACGGCGGATGTTGTCTCTGCCTACGTTAGCAATAATCCGTTGCCGGCCGGCAGCCTGCCCGAACTGATTGCATCTGTGCACGCTTCATTGTCAGGCTTGGGTGGCCAGAACGCAAGGCCGGCCGAGCCGAGGGAGCCAGCCGTCGATCCCAAGCGGTCAGTGACGCCGAATTTCATTTACTGCCTCGAGGATGGAAAAAAGTTCAAATCTTTGAGGCGGCACTTGTGGAGTTCGCACAACCTTACCCCTGACGAGTACCGCGCTAAATGGGATCTGCCCAGCAGCTACCCCACAACAGCGCCAAAGTACTCCGCGATCCGCTCTGCACTGGCGAAGGCCGCAGGACTCGGCAAGGGTGCCCCCGGCGAAGAAGGCAAGCGGAAGCCGAAGCCTTGAAGCTACAGGGACAAAGAAAAGCCCACTGCCGACTTAGTGAGAGCCACGGCAACGGGCCAAGGCTGAGAATGACTAAGGGGGCCGCCCGTGACATCACAGCTGGAACATCAAGCGCAGATGTCCATGAGCGCCGTCTTAATTAGATACCTAGAATTTTAGTGACTCCGCGATGATGGCCACTTGCCATCCAACCTCGTATGCAGGATTATATTCCTGTTGCGGCGATCCCTTCAAACGGAGTTCGCTACCATGGCCAGAACCAAACCTTCCCAGCAGCTTTCCCAGGCGGATATCGAGCGCTTTCTCGTGGCAGCGGAGGCACTGCACAAGAGCATCGTGCGGCCGCTCCTCGCGTATCACTGCGAGCACTACCGCGCGCTTCGTGAGGTTCATGAACCGTTGTTGAAAGCGATCGAGACCATCACCGGCAAGAGGGCGCCGTCTATCCTGCCGAACGGCACAGGGTCGGTGAAGCCCCCTACGGCTGGGTAGCGCCTCACGGAACCATTTCCTCTCGGCTGACTTTGGGTCAGCTGGAAGGGACATCCAAGGTGGTTGACGAGTTAGGCAAGCCGCCCGAAACAGCGATCGGCATTGCCACGCGGCGTCTGGCGGCTGAGACCGGTATCACCCCTGCGCTAGCCACAGAGCTTGTCAGCTTCCTTGGCCCTTACAACTGGTCGTCGCTCTTGCGCGAAGCGCGGATACTCAAAAAGCCCTAGGCGTGGAAAAGCCCGCTGCCAGGGCGTTTAGCAGCGGGCCTTCGACATGCCGAACACAGGATCTTGGGGCATGCATCCGGCTGGCGCAAAAACGGCGATTGTGGAAATTTGTTCCCGCGCCGTTCGCATAAATTGCGACAGCTTGACTGGGCCGTCGCTCGCTCCAGTCTGCATTCGGCTGGGTAGAGCCTTAAGGCGAATTGCCCGATTGCGAATATGCCCCATAAATCAAGGACGGAACCGACTCAACTAGAGACGCACCGTGACGGACGAGGAACTGACGCTTAGCAGCATCTCCAAGCTGTTCAGGGATGCGAACCAGAAGCTTCAAGCGTCGCCAGACGTACCAGTTAGGCTCAAAAATAAGGTGGCTGGCTTGTCACTCAAGATAGCAGACGCCCTTGACGATCAGATGCACAAGGACGGTGACGCCGGCAGGGGCGCGGTTCCGGTTGAATGAGTTGCCGGCCTGACAGCAATGGTCTCTTGCGAACCGGGAAGCCCGCGCCTCTTGCGGAAAGCGCGGGCCGATCGGAGGCCCGATCTTCGGCAAGGCGATGGAGGGCACCACCTGCCGCTCGGACTACTTTTAGAGATGGCTAATGTTCCGTCAAGCCGGTTGGTCGAGCTCGAAAGTCCGCTACCAGAGTCACGCGCCCGTCCATCAGATTTGCGGCTTAAAACGGCCAAGCCATTGCCAGCACGTCTCGGGAACGTAGGGAGCCCCATTCTACAACACGTAATATCGGCGTATGATCCCTTGCCAGCCGGCACCTCTCCTTCGCCGGTTAGGCCCGGTGGTCAAAACCCCCAAGCCCCCCGCCTTGACCGCTGGGCCGCTAGTAGTCTCGCGCGCTCGCGGCCGCGGCCAGTGGATTGGGCTCTTATTTTAGTAGTCGCTAAATTCCTCAATAATTTGAATGCCAGAGTTTAACGCAGTCGTGCAATTGATGGCGACGTTTTGCTGTGGGGTTGGAAATGCGAACCCGGACTTTGGTTAGGAACTCGAGGGCCACAGAAGCCTTGGAACTGCGCGCGAAGATAGCATCCTTGGAAGAGGAGCAGAGGCGAAGGGTTGCGTGCTCGGCAGGCATGTTAAAGCTGGCGCAAGTCGGCCAAGAATTAAAGTGGCTTCGGTTTCGCCTGGCAATTCTGGAAGACTGTGTGGCGGCGCTTTCAGCCGAAAAAAAGTGCCCACTAGGCCTTTTGGTGGAAGGACCGACCACCGAATGAACGGCGCCCCGTGGCGACGGCCAAAGCATCACGAGTAGGCCGCTACAGCCGCTTGAAGTCGGGAAGCCGCTTCAGAAGTGGTAGTTGATACCCACGCGGACCGTATCGAAGTCGATTCTGGAGGTGGAAGGATCTGGAGCGGCTGTGTTGAAATCGGGGGTGCCCAGATCGACGTGCATGTACTCAGCCTTGAACGACAGCTTCTGGTTCAGCGCCCATTCAACACCTGCGCCGGCCGCCCAGCCCCACCGGGTCTCGTCGTAGCCGCAGGTCGGGGTAAAGCCACAGGCTCCCAGGTCGGCCGTGCCTTTGACCTTGCCGACAGCAAAGCCACCCGTGACATAGGGAAGAAAGTTCTCGAAGGCATAGCCGACGCGCGCACGGCCTGTGCCATACCAATCGATGTCCGCCGAACAGCCCTCGATCCCGCAAGGCGGTACAAA
>NZ_JBWLUY010000058.1:0-5764 GCF_057784295.1 Mesorhizobium sp. CNPSo 4688 | reverse complement strand
CTATGACTTTGAAGCGGCGAAGGCCCGGCTGCGCGTGAAGCGTGCGGAGCGTTCGCTTGATCAAGCAAATCAGGCTTTGGACGACGATACCGGCGTTTGTCTCAGCCTTGCGATGCTCTGTAGTCGCATCGGATCCGACCAGCTGCGCCTTAAGGATGATCCCCTTAAGGATAATCCAAAGTAACGCCCGGTGACGCTCAATCGTCCACAATACTGACGTGGCACGATGCTCAACTTGGACCTTGCGACCGCAAGGGGGAACAAAAGTCCGGGAGCGATGTTTACCCAGCGAAGGGCACCGTAATTCCTCGGAGATCTGAAAATGAAGAATACCCTGATTCTGGGCGCGATGTCGCTTTGCCTGGCCGCGCCTACCTTGGCTTCGGCGGCCTCGGCCGACGTGGTCATTGCCACTAATCAGCACCGGTATCACCGCCATCACCACAGGCCCGCGATTGTCATAAATGAGGCCGGCCAGCGCCTCCATTATCGCAAGCACGGCCGGGAAGCTTTCTACGACCACGGCAAGCGCCATTGGCACGGCAAACGCTATTGGCACCGGAAGCACCGCTCTGACGACGTCGTGGTCATCAGGCGCGATGATCGCCCGCATCGCCATCGTCACGTCATCATCCAGAACTGAGTTCCGTCCACTGCAGGCCCGGCTCTGTGAATGAGCCGGGCCGACTGGAACAAGGAGTCTAATCCATGACACCGACCTTTCCTCTCAATCCTGAAATCGCCAGGAGCGGGCCAATATATCGGCAAGCCCGGCTCGCATTGCTGCAGCACGTACTCGTGCGGAGCATGGACGAAACCGACGCGGCCGCCCAACAGGTCGAGCGAGATATCGCAAGGCTGACAAAAGCAACTGCGCCCTCGCGCCATTAGCCGCGAGGTGCTGTGATGGATTACCTCAAATCGGTACTCAGGGAACTCCTGCCCGCCTGGCTCGTGCGAAAGACGGCCGACGTGGACATGCGTCCCGTTGAGCAGCAGCCGCCAATCCGCGACCTTGTAGGCGCAGCGCCACCGCGGCGGTATCGGGGCCCCGTGCCACAAGAGGGGCGGCGCTTCTCACGCTGATACCGTCCTGGCTTGGTTTTCCCGCGATCAAAGCTCATCTAGAGCGCGCCAGGATGTTTTGGACGTTGGAGTACCTGCCACTGTCCGCCGCGGGCTGTTCCCCTCGGTTGTGGTCGCGACATGCAGAGGTGTTCGATAATGGTTGACGAGACTCCGAAGGACTTCAGGCCGAGCTGAGGGTGAAGCCCTGAAAAGTGACGCGATCCTCCGGCTCTAGGGCTTCCTCAAAATAGACGCTTCGCGCAACAGCGATGTCCAATTGTGAGGCGCAAGGAAGCTGACAAGCTCGGTAGCTTGGGCTTCGGTAATCCCGGTCTCTTTCACCAGACGCCGCGCCGCAAGGCCGCTTCCTGTCTCGGTGATCCAACGTAGCGCGACAGACAATGGTTCCGTGTGCGTTTCAGCCGTAGGGGGCTTCACCGGCCCTGTCCTGTTCGGTTGGATAAATGGCGCTCTTTTCCCAGTGATCGTTTCAGGGCCGACCCGTCTAAGGATTAGCGGAACCTAATTTGCTGCCGCAACTTAATCTCGCATGAACGAACAGCCGAACCATAGGAAACTTGTACCCGACCCTCAGCCACGGCGGGAGGTGAGCAAGGGCGCATTGGTAGCGGCCGCGGCACTGTTTCTTGTCTCCTTCGTTCTGGTCGCTTTTTGGGTCCTTCAATGAGCAGGCGCGGAATTGACTTCCTAGAAAAATGGATGACGGAGCATCTGCCGAACGCCTTCACCGACGATCCGGCGGCAATTACCGACCTTGCCGATCAGGCTATTAAGGCGGCCGAAAAAGAGGGCATCAGCCTGGACGAGATCACCGAAGAAGTCGGCAGCGTGTTCGACGTCATCTTCGATGCGATGCAGAACCGCTCCAGATGATTTCGAAAGAACTCGCGGCCAAAGTCGAGAGTGTAGCCAAATTTCTCGAATTGATGGGGAATAAGAAGCGGTTTTTGATCATGAACCACCCTGGCCGGCGGCGAACTCTCCGTCGGTTTCCTCGCCGCGAAAGTTCTGCCGATCAGCCCTCTCGCGGCACATCTTGCCAGGCTCCGCGCCTTTGGCCTTGTCGACACCCGTCCGATGGCAAATTTTTATTTCTGCTTCTCCGAATGCGGCGCGCGATTGCCCATGCTGGATGGCTTGCTGGTTAGCGAAAAACCGCTCAAGGGGCAGCGATGAGAGCCGCGCTGAGCTGCGGGCTGTTTGTTTAAGGCTCACGAGACTCGAGGTTTCCAACTCCTTGACAAAGTTGGGCGGTCTGCGTCATTCATGGATGAGGGAAAAAGCGAGGGCGTATAAATGAAGAAAGCATATGAAAAGCCGGTGCTGAACAAAAAGGACCGGCTCTCCGCAGTGACAGCATCACCACCAGCCTCACAGATCCCGCCGCCGCCCCAGCCGCCAGCTTAAGTCGTTTGGAGGCGACCAGCCTCTATCGGTAAGAAAGCCAAGTCCGCCTGCTCGTGCCGGCGGGCTTTTTTTCTTTGAGCCGGGAACCAAGGGCAGGCGGCGATGTTCGCATGAGGCAGCGGAACGAAATGGCTTTCTCCTCCGCTGTAGATCGTACCTCCGTGAACGATCGGAGCCCGCTGACGTCTAACCCCACAAGGTCCGGCAGCGGGCTTTTCTTTCAATTGACTGGAACATCTTTCCGCAGAGATTGTTTTCAAACTCGGCGCGTGCTCCCTCGCACGCTCCGATGACCAGATGTCACCATCCTCGTCGGCCCGCGCGGCCTTGACCGAACGCGCGGGCCAATTCCCATCAGCCACCTGGTTTCGGCCGATGGGAAGGGTACCGCTTCCTAATTTCGCCGCTACGAAAAGAAAAACCCGCCGACCAAAGTCAGCGGGCCATCTTCCCTCGTACTACGCTAGGGTTCCAGGGATTGGCCCCCAACAACCCGGCGCCCCAGCCAACAACCCGGCGCCCTAGCGCTGACGAAGGTTATATTAGCTTGCCAGAACCTTCGCTGTAGCGAACTGGCAACAGCGGCCAGAATTCGCTGATTGCGCCCTTTGCACCGCTCAATCGCTCTCTGCCGGATCTAACGTGTTCGCTGAGTGGAGAAGGGGCTAGGCCGATAGACCGTAAGGACTAATTGCCCACAATATAAGCTTTAGCTAATTTGTTCTCGACGAGTAAGCCAACCCCTCGTCAGCCTTTACGATATTTAAGCCCGCTGGCCCCCTGGCGGGCTTTTTTTGTTTTCCTCAACCTCGTTGAATTCCCCTTTTGGAAACCACGTGCCGTAACCGTTAATTCAACCATTTCTGGTATTTAGATGTCTGTGGGAGCGGCTCCGACACTGGGTTGTGGGTAGGGGTTTGCCGGAGCCGCCTACGCAGTCGGTTGGGCAATTTGACCGCGCCGTCCTATTTTGGGACAGCGCGGTCAATGATCCGTTAAAATTTTCCGGAACTAATCAAGCGCATGCTAATTAACTCGCCGGGTTGTGGGTGTGTTGATGCTGCGTCTGAAGTTCGTCGAGCCTTTGTTGCCGACTCTTGTCGAGAAGCCTCCCGAAGGCGGCGACTGGATTCACGAAGTCAAGTTCGACGGCTATCGATCCCAGATTGTCAAGGATGCCGACCGGGTCCGCGTCTTCACCCGCCGTGGCCTCGACTGGACGACTAAGTACCGTGACATTGCCAAGGCTGCCGGCGAACTCGATGGGGCGCAAACTGCCATCATCGACGGAGAGATCATCGTCCTCAACGATGCTGGGCAGTCCGACTTCGCAGCGCTGCGTAAGGCGATCACACAGCGGCAACACGACCTCTATTTCGTCGCCTTCGACCTTCTGCACCTCAACGGCCACGATTTGCGGGACATGCCACTGGAGGACCGGCGCGAGATACTGGCCGCGATGATCCCAGAGGGGCGACGCATCCAGTTCAGCCAGGCTCTGCCGGGCGATGCCGCAGCAATCTTCCATCTTGTCGATCAGGCCGGGCTTGAAGGAATGGTTTCGAAGCGCAGGGACAGCGTTTACCGGAGCGGGCAATCGACCAATTGGTTGAAAGCGAAGTGTTACACCATCGGCGAATACGACCTGCTCGGCGTCGAGCGCGAGCCCGGCCAACCGGCCTTTGCCCTGATGGCCGAGCGCGGCAGCGGACGCTATATCGGCTCTGCCTTCATCAACTCGAGTCGGGAAATCCGCGACCGGCTCTGGAAACGCGTCCAGGAGCACGCTGGCCCGGCGCCGAAGGGCATGAAGCGGCCGGCGACGCAGTGGGTCAAGCCGGGCCTGATCGGCCGTGTGAAGCATCTGCGCGGCGAGGCCGACTTGCGTCATGCATCGCTGCAGGACTTTCGAGAGGACGACGCTCACTTGCGGTAACGCCTATCAGAAGGCTCGCGACGGGCGCTAGTGGCCGGGAATTTGGATGAGCGTGAAGATCATGCGCGCTTGTTCAGCGCCGCGACGGCTAGCTGAAATGAACGGGCGGCAGCGTCGCAAGCAGTCCTCGATGGACCGTTTATCTGGAGGATGGTCGCGGCGGCCCGGGGCGTCAGGCCGTATTTCTGGGCGAATGCGACTTCGTCATACGGATGGTCATCGGCATCAGGATTCGGACTCGCCACACGCTTGCCCATTGGGTGGCCCTTTCAGTTCTGGATTGGGAAGGTTCAGCGCGATACGTTGGCCCGCAGCGTACGCAAGCGCGTAGGCCTCTTTTTCGAAAACAGTGACTTGTTCCTTGCCAGCGCGCGTCACTAGGACGAACCAGTCGCCCATGTTCTCGATGATCTCAACGCTGTTTTGAGTCTCTTGGATAGGATTATCAGGCACCACTTTCATCCTTCACGGGCGAAAGCACCTGAGTTGACTTCCAAGCGTCCGGTTGCGGGTTATGGCGGACGACCACATCGCCATACACCTTCGGGGGCAAGCCCGCTATAAAGTATGACGTACCCGCGAGATTCAGAGATCTACCGACTCACAATCAGGCGATTGATCTCGCTTTCAGCGACTGAGAATAGGCTGTCTAGGTCCTCAAGCGATTGCGAAAAGCCGTCTTCGGCGAACTCGCGGCGAATTGCCCTTACCTGAGTTTTGACGCGCCCCAGAGCTGCAGCCCAGCGGTCCTGCCCTGGTTGCGGCTCGCCGCCAATTGTTTGCACAATCCAGGCAGACGCCAAGGTCAGACTGGCACGATAAACGAATTGCCCGTCGCCATCCCGCACCCTTACCGAGAACGTCCGGTGCGGACCGTCGGGAAGGAATTCCCGCGCAATAGCGGGCAGAACGTCCATTGCCTGGTAGCTTACGTCGTTCAACGACACGCAGGCCGATCCCTCAGCGTCGCTGGTGAATTCCAGTCCATCGTGAATGTCAAAAAAATATTGAGACATGTGCGGCTTCAAATTCGGGCGGGAGTCGCTTACTCTCAGGCGCCAGACTGCCGTTAACGTCGCTGGCGATACAGCCAAAACCTTTGGACTTGCAAAACGTTCCGTGGCGACGGCTTTGGTGGTAGGCGACGTTCCGCTTTTCAATCTTCGTTCCCCAAGAGCATGATCGTCGTTCTGACGTTGGGGAAGCACATCAGCGGAACCTAATAAACGTCGTCAGCTTATCTTCTGATGAGCACCCGCGGCACCGACTTTTTGTACAAGTGGATTTCGGCCAACGTCCCCGAGACCGTCGGCGCTGACATCATCTCTGTTG
>NZ_JBWLUY010000057.1:0-2500 GCF_057784295.1 Mesorhizobium sp. CNPSo 4688 | reverse complement strand
AAATCTATTTAGGTAGAGCGTCGACCGAATACCCCAGGGGGTAGAGCACTGGATGGGCTAGGGGTCCTCACCGGATTACCAAACCTAACCAAACTCCGAATACCTGGGAGTACTAGTCGGCAGACACACGGCGGGTGCTAACGTCCGTCGTGAAAAGGGAAACAACCCTGACCTACAGCTAAGGTCCCCAAGTTATGGCTAAGTGGGAAAGGATGTGAGGATCCCAAAACAACCAGGATGTTGGCTTAGAAGCAGCCATCATTTAAAGAAAGCGTAACAGCTCACTGGTCTAAATAAGGGTCTTTGCGCCGAAAATGTAACGGGGCTAAAGCCATACACCGAAGCTTAGGGTTTGGTCCGCAAGGGCCAAGCGGTAGCGGAGCGTTCTGTAAGCTGATGAAGCCATACCCGTGAGGGGTGGTGGAGGTATCAGAAGTGCGAATGCTGACATGAGTAACGTAAGGGGAGTGAGAGACTCCCCCGCCGAAAGACCAAGGGTTCCTGCTTAAAGCTAATCTGAGCAGGGTTAGCCGGCCCCTAAGACGAGGCGGAAACGCGTAGTCGATGGGAACCACGTTAATATTCGTGGGCTTGGAGGTAGTGACGGATCGCACAAGTTGTCCAATCTTATCGGATTGAACGGGCAGCGGAGCGGTTCCAGGAAATAGCTCCTCCTTATAAACCGTACCCGAAACCGACACTGGTGGTCAGGTAGAGTATACCAAGGCGCTTGAGAGAACTATGCTGAAGGAACTCGGCAAATTGCACGCGTAACTTCGGAAGAAGCGTGACCCTTTTCTACGCAAGTAGAGGAGGGTGGCACAGACCAGGGGGTAGCGACTGTTTATCAAAAACACAGGGCTCTGCGAAGTCGCAAGACGACGTATAGGGTCTGACGCCTGCCCGGTGCTGGAAGGTTAAGAGGAGGGGTGCAAGCTCTGAATCGAAGCCCCAGTAAACGGCGGCCGTAACTATAACGGTCCTAAGGTAGCGAAATTCCTTGTCGGGTAAGTTCCGACCTGCACGAATGGCGTAACGACTTCCCCGCTGTCTCCAGCATAGACTCAGTGAAATTGAATTCCCCGTGAAGATGCGGGGTTCCTGCGGTTAGACGGAAAGACCCCGTGCACCTTTACTATAGCTTTACATTGGCATTCGTAGTGGCATGTGTAGGATAGGTGGTAGGCTTTGAAACCTGGGCGCCAGCTCAGGTGGAGCCACCCTTGAAATACCACCCTTATTACTATGGATGTCTAACCGCGGCCCGTTATCCGGGTCCGGGACAATGTATGGTGGGTAGTTTGACTGGGGCGGTCGCCTCCTAAAGAGTAACGGAGGCGCGCGATGGTGGGCTCAGAACGGTCGGAAATCGTTCGCTGAGTGCAATGGCATAAGCCTGCCTGACTGCGAGACTGACAAGTCGAGCAGAGACGAAAGTCGGTCATAGTGATCCGGTGGTCCCGCGTGGAAGGGCCATCGCTCAACGGATAAAAGGTACGCCGGGGATAACAGGCTGATGACCCCCAAGAGTCCATATCGACGGGGTTGTTTGGCACCTCGATGTCGACTCATCGCATCCTGGGGCTGGAGCAGGTCCCAAGGGTATGGCTGTTCGCCATTTAAAGCGGTACGTGAGTTGGGTTCAGAACGTCGTGAGACAGTTCGGTCCCTATCTGCCGTGGGTGTAGGAATATTGAAAGGATCTGTCCCTAGTACGAGAGGACCGGGATGGACGGATCTCTGGTGGACCTGTTGTGGCGCCAGCCGCATAGCAGGGTAGCTATATCCGGACGGGATAACCGCTGAAGGCATCTAAGCGGGAAACCCACCTTAAAACGAGTATTCCCTGAGAACCGTGGAAGACGACCACGTTGATAGGCCGGGTGTGGAAGAGCGGCAACGCTTGAAGCTTACCGGTACTAATAGTTCGATCGGCTTGATCGTTCTCATTCCTTATGCCCATTTGACGAAGTCAAATGGATGGCACAACAAAGACCAGCGAACAGCTCCGAGAGAGCATCAGGATAGGATCTCTCTATTCGTACTCCCTCATCGCTATTCGCTCAAAAAAGCTTCTCGAATAACGTGCGTTTTGCCGACCTGGTGGTTATGGCGGAGCGGCTGCACCCGATCCCATTCCGAACTCGGCCGTGAAACGCTCCAGCGCTGATGGTACTTCGTCTCAAGACGCGGGAGAGTAGGTCGCTGCCAGGTCTGCCAAACGCACGTTGAAATCACATCCAATCGGATGCGAAATCTTCTCATTACGATTTTATTGATGCATGTCGTTATCCCAAAACCGCTCAACACTTTTGGGCGACATGCATCGAGGCCCGCCAAGGGACCACGGGCCGCGCAAGCGGCCCTTTCATTTGGTGAGCCTTCTACCTATTTGTAGGCTTGCGCTTACATCCAATGGTGACGCGGGGTGGAGCAGCCCGGTAGCTCGTCAGGCTCATAACCTGAAGGTCACAGGTTCAAATCCTGTCCCCGCAACCAA
>NZ_JBWLUY010000056.1:0-6675 GCF_057784295.1 Mesorhizobium sp. CNPSo 4688 | reverse complement strand
TTGAGATCGAGGAAGAAACCGGGAGTGTGTACGAGGCTCTTCTAGACGCGATCGTACACCACGATGCCGGCTTAGCTGAGTGAAGCAATCCATGACCAGCGTCTGGGTCGCATTCTGTTTCGTCGGCGTCGTGGTGGCACTGGTGGTGGCATGGTCGATGAGGTTGTAGCGGCTTAGATGAGCCCGGCTTTAACCGCGAAAGAAAGGACCAGCGAATAATGACCTTTACTGTCATCTGGTATGGAAGACAGGGCATTGTCGACAAGGAAATGTTCGATGCCGAGAAAGCGGCAAAGGATCACGCTATCGCGATGTTTCAGACCCGGAAGGGCGATGATGGAATCGTGGCCGTTGAAATTCGCAAGGAAAGCGGCGCTGTCGTTTTTAGCCATGCGGAGAATTAGAAGAAATTTTGGCCGCCAAAGACTCCTACTTGATCGTCTAGACCAAGACAAAATAGACAACCGGTGCAAGGATCAGGCAGATCGCCATTGCGATAACTATGGCAATGCCCCGGCGCTCTGTCCGCCGCGAAAGGTCAGCGAAATCA
Source organism: Mesorhizobium sp. CNPSo 4688 (assembly GCF_057784295.1). Lineage (NCBI taxonomy): Bacteria > Pseudomonadati > Pseudomonadota > Alphaproteobacteria > Hyphomicrobiales > Phyllobacteriaceae > Mesorhizobium > Mesorhizobium sp. CNPSo 4688. The sequence goes on along the minus strand of NZ_JBWLUY010000056.1, from coordinate 6,125 downwards.
TCCTCATTAGCGATCAGGTCAAAGATCGAGCAGCCACTGGGAACCGAATGATTGTCGTTTGCAATTCGGGATGCCGCGTTATCGACTTTCGGTTTGCGGGATGAGATCTGGTTCACGTTTGCCTCGCTTCGATGATGCCGGTTTCGCCATCCCGCCCCGGCGAAGCGGAGCGGGATGGTAGAAAGCGGAAATCGATTTTCGGACGCGACAATTCAAAGGCGTATGGCGTCCTTTTCGCGTCCAAATGGGCGCGCGGCGCTACAGTTTAATGTTCTCTCGCTCATCGTATCCGCAACGAAGGAAGCAGCAATCAGGTCATCGGCATTGAGCCGGAGTGAACCCGCATCGCATCCCATCAAAGCCGCTACTTTTTGGAAGGCTTTCATATCGTTCTCGGTAACATTGGCGCTTCGCATTCTTGTTCTGAGTTCGGCGATGCGTGCCCCTAGAGTCTGAGACGTTCCAATTTCACCTTTGGACATTGTTGTCTCCTCCTGACGTAGTTCGCACCCCGCCTGGCCACGATCCAACCCACTTTAGCTATGCGCGTGCAATCGAAGGTCCCAAGGTTCGTTTGCAAAGTCTTAAGTAAGGCAGTGACGTGCGACGTGTTTCGAAAAGAGACGCTAGTGCGGCATGCAGCTTGCTTCCTGCGAACCGGCAGGAGGCAACCACATGATACTTTCACGAGATCGGGACGAAGACGATATGATCGTCCAATGTCCTAACTGCAAGCGAATGATGATCCGCAAAGGGCGCATGATCAAAAGCGCCAAGTCTCTGACATGTGAGGCTTGTGGTAATGAGATCCGCCTGACTTATTCGTACAAGATGGCGATCTTTGAAAACCGCAGGCCACCATTATAGTTTGTCCGGTCGCGCCGTCATCGCAGCGCCGCACAAACCTCGCCAGGCGCGGGAAGCGTCCTCATCTGTTCGGCCGATGTGCCGGGCAAAGGAAGGCCCCAAGCTGCACATGTGATCTTCCCTGGTCACACCGCCGAACAGCCCTTTCAGCTAGGGCTGTTCCAAGAGCCCCACCGGCTGATTCCGGTGGGGCAGCCACTACCTCTAGGAGGGCGTCTCGGCCTACCTCGGAGGCCGTATTCGGTTAACAGCGCGAGGGGTAGCGGCAATGCCGAGCGGGGTTTTAATTCCGGTTACCGTGACAATCTACGGGGTCAAAAAGACATTCCCGTCACTCACACATTTGGCACTCTATGTAGGTTCAAATTCGACTGCGCCGGTTGCTTGGCGTAGTCGCAACCCCGACCGACCAATTCAGGACTGGGTGGATAAGCAGCTCATGCGTAAAGTCAGCAGGGCTAACAATGTTGAGTAATCCCTCGTATGGGCGCGCCCGCTGTTCACCTAAAAGACCCTGCCTGTTCTTACGTTAAGTAAAGCCAATTCAGGCATCGCTGCCGGAACCTAACGCCATCTGCGAGCTTATGGCGGCATGAGCACACGCGGTATCAACTTCCTTCACAAATGGCTGTCGGAAAATATCCCCGAGACCGCGGGCGCCAATGTCATCTCGGTTAACGATCTAACCCGCAAGCTGGTTGCCGACGCCAAGTCTGTCGGAGTCAGACGGGAAGAGATCTACGAGGAGGTACACAGCGTCTATCACGTCATCCTCGATGCCATCGGGCATTATGAGCCAGGCTTGGCGGACTAACCGGGACCGCGCTAGATCGGCCGCATGGGCAAAGGGCTGGACGTTCCAATCTCTGATCGATGACAAGATGACAGTGACGGCTCACTGTCACAATTCCGCGTGCCACCATAGCCAAGCGCTCGACCTCGCCAAGCTTCGGGATCGGTTCGGGTCTGATGCGCCAGCGATGGCCGATGACCTCACTCCGAAGCTGAAGTGCGCCAAGTGCGGCGGTAAGAACGTGGGGCTGATCTACACGCCGGACAGCACGCCGAACGCCTGCGGCAAGGGAAAGGGCAGCTAGTCGACCTCGTCACGAAGCGGTTTCTTCCGCTTCGGCGCCACAAAGCTCTCGACTAGGCGAACATGCTCAGCGTCGACAGTCACCAACGGCCGGAGGCTGATAGTGATCTTGTCACCATCGACGCGCGTAACGTAGCCGGTTAGCTCCATCAGCTGACCGATCACAGCCTTCGACGTCGAATCCACAACCGAATGCGGAAAGGCATAGGAGGGGATCGTCACGCTTATGCGATCGGGCGTCACCCGACCGCGCACAACCGCAGTGACGGCGACCTCATCGCCTACTTTGAAACTACCCCTAGCCATGCCCAAGATTCTGGGGCGGCCTGCCGGTTAGTCAAGGGGTTGCTAATATGCGACTCGGGGCGCAAAGTTTGTGACACATGAGGCTCGTTTTGATCGCGCTTGTCGTCGCTCATAACTGGTATTCCGGATACCATGATCCGGTCACCGGCTATGAATGCTGCGACGACAAGAAGGACTGTCGGGTCATCAGCCCACGCTACGTGGAGCCTCTGCCCGGCGGCGATTTCAATATCCGCACGGGAGGTAACGGCCGGTATTTCATCCCCAAGAAACGCGTCCTGGAGAGCGAAGACAGCCAGTATCACATCTGCACGTCATCTCCGAATTTGACTATCCGCTGCTTCTTTGCGCCGCACACGGAAGCCAGGACCCGCTCGGCAGCTGGCGAATTAACCTTTTAGGGTCTCAGATGCGTTATGATCTGGACCGTGGGCAAGAAGGCAAAGCAGAGCCGAGAAGAACCAATCGACCGCGAACGAATGGCCGAAGCGGCCTTCTACGCCCGCAGATGCGGCCTTACCCACGAGGAAGCATTGAAGCTTCTCAAAGAGGCCAACCCGTCAAAGACCTCCCAGCCGACAGGCAAAGGTAAGAGGCGCTAGGCGCCGCTCTGAATTCCGGCCATTTGCTGCTATCCTGCCTCCGGGAGGAAACAGCCATGGCCTACACATATCGGTGCAAGGATTACCCCGGAAATGAAGCCTGCCCCGGCTCTTTCACGGCAGTGACCGAAGCTGAAGTGATGAAGCACGTCGAACTGCACGGCAAGGCCGCTCATGGGGAAGACCCGGACCAATGGTCACCAGAAGACCGAGAAACGGTCAAGAAGCTCATTCGCAGTTCGTAAGGCGCATGCCAGCGCTACCCAGCCGTAGGGGATTTGTCGTTGACAAACCAGGCGCGTGACCGCCCCGTCTCGGCGGCTTAAATCTGACTGAAATCAAATCCGCGCGCTGAATTTGAGCTCATAATTGCTCAATGTGGGAGAGTATCCTAACCGCGCCCTTTCTCCATATGCTGGAACTCGCCGTTCTGGACGAGGCGACCATGCACTCTTTGGTTTTCCCTTGCGAAAGGATTCCGGAAGGGTGGAAGCACGCTGTCACCGGAAGGCTTGTCGACGTGAGTCCAACCCACTGGCGACATTGGGGAGAGAGGGACGAGGAAGCCTAAGTCGACCGATTTTGCGGCCCAGCAACCCGGCGATTGCGATTAGTTGTAACCGCCGGAACAAACCGAGACCGGAGCACCAGCCACACGCGATGGCTTGGACTTCTTTTCTGGGCGCCCGGGGCGCGTGGCCTTTAGGATGGGCGTCTCCGATAACCTTCTTCAACACGCGATCAAAGCTCTCTTCGGACTCGTCGGTATCCAGTTCGCGCGCCATCGCAGCGCCGGCATAAGACTCGCCAGGGCGCGGGAAGCGTCCTCATCTGTTCGGCCAATGTGCCGGGCAAAGGAAAGGGAAACAGACCCGCATGAGCCGTCGCTAAAATTAACTTGCGAGGTACGGACGCCGGATTTATTTTGCCAGACGTCATCTGCCGCTTAAGGGCATGGGGATGATTGAAAGAGGACAGCGCTTTCGCCTTTCCTGTCAAAGCGGGATGCTGCGATGTCAGACGCCAAGGTGTCGGCACTAGATGCTGAAATCCTCCGAAACGCATTTCAAAAAGCGGCCCATGAAGAGGGCATTCCCGAAGATCGATGGCGTGACTATGCCTTGCACATGATCCGCGACTATACCGGTGTTAAGGTGGTGGATGCCGAATTGCCGGATTGGATCACGCACAAGTAGCCAGCGCCTGACGCAGGGTAAGCGCATCAGCGGAACCTAATATACGTCGCGAGCTTATTCGCTCATGAGCACTCGCGGCATCAACTTTCTCGATCGCTGGATCGCCAACAACATCCCGGAGACGGCGAAGGCCGATGCCGTTTCGGTGAGCGAACTGACCCACAAGCTTTTCGCCGATGCCAAGGCGCTCGGGATCAAGCGCGAAGAGATCGATGAGGAAGTTTCCAGCCTCTATCGAACGTTGGTGGACGCGATAGCCCACTTTGACCCGGGGCTCCCGGAATGAGCGAGCGAGCTGTTCAATTCCTGCATTTGTGGCTGGAAAAAAATGACGTTCTCGACGCCCGTTCCGTTGACGACGTGTCGCTCCTCCATCTCGCGACGCGCCTGTTCCTTGACTCAAAGGCGGCTGGGATAAGCGAAAGCGAAATAGTCGAAAGCTGGGATGATATCCATCAAGGTCTCGTCGAGATCATGGTCCGACGCAACCTGCCGCGACCAACATTGCACTAGACCCATGATCATCGTCTGGATCGCATACTGTTTGGTTGGCATCGTGGTGGCACTGGTGGTGTTATGGTCGATGAGGTTGTAGCGGCTCAACGCTATATTTCTCCCTGGCCACTTGTTCTGATGAGTGCTCCTGCGGTTGCACCGGCCCTCTCATGTTCGGCTGGATGATGGTCATATTCGATTTCAACCGCTGCCCAAGAACTACAGGCTGGCTAGGTCGCAGGTTTGGGAGGAGTGCCAACAATGGATGAGCATTTGCAGGGCAGAATTATTGCCCTTGAAATTTTCATGCGGTCGGAACTTGTGGCCATATCGATGAGCCAGAAAGACCCTGTCAGCCACCTTCTAGCCCTGAAGACCGCTTTGCTTGCCGACTTCCATACATTCGGGCCTGTAGACGCATATAGCCAGAGCGTATTGAACGAAGCACAGGATGCTCTAATCCACACGTTCCAACAGGCCGAAGTGCGGTTGAAGCAGGGCGGCGGATGAGAGGAAGCCCGCCTCTTGAGGGCGCAATCGACGGGCTTCCCTTCCGGACGCTCGGTGAGGGAACCAAGGCAATCGAAACTTCGATGAAAGAGACAAGTTCCAAGGCGGACGAAAAAAACATCGGCCCTCCCTGGCGTACATCGCAACTTGTAGCCGCACCGCGAAAGACCTGGAGGAACCCCACATAGTCATCGGGCGGTCACGTTGATGTCGGATGGTGCAAGAACCGCCCGGTCCCGTCGTTCGTCGGTCGGCTCCCCACTAGGCCCGAGGCTTCGTCGGGCCATTTTTTCCATGCGGCCCTCGGCCTGCAGCTGAATTCTCATTCATCGGCTGTTCGTGCGGCCATGGCGACACGGTCAACAACTTCGGCAACAGCCCATCGCCTCGTTTTGCGGCATGGACGTGAAGCGCATTCAACAGGGAAAGCATGCCGACCTCTCTTCCACAACTAGGAGCCTTTGCGCAGCCGGCGACACAGCCGATGATAGCTGGGCGCTCTTTGAAGGTCTCGAACTGCGTGGGTTAACAGCAGCACGATAAAGAGAACCACCAGGGCAGCCGCGAGTCCCGTAACTATAGCCATCCAAGCGAACGTCGCTGTCGTCGAGATGTTCCGGGAGGATTGCGTTTGCGAGCAAGGTTCGCCCCGCAAGGGCGCGCTTGACACGCGGGGGCTGTCAGTAGCGTCCCCAGCTAGGCGTTTGAACAGCCCAAACGGACAGCACCACGGCGATTTTTGCGAAGGAGCGGCCCGACTGCCGAACAACAGGGGAAGGCCAAGCCCGCCCGGAAATTTCGAAACGGTGCACTTTTCAATACGACGAGAAAGGCGCAATGATCACGTCGCTCGGCCATGTGTAGGTTAACCCTCGCTCTCGCCTTCGTGCTGACCTGTGGCCCGGTGTCCGCAGTAGAGCATTGGTTTGCTCATGACGGCGACACGCTGTGGCATGACAAGAAACGAGTTCAGTTACTCGGTATCGATGCCCCCGAACTTTCCCAGCCGTGTTTTGATGCCGCTGACAAGATCTGGCCCTGCGGCAGGTATGC
>NZ_JBWLUY010000055.1:0-6839 GCF_057784295.1 Mesorhizobium sp. CNPSo 4688 | reverse complement strand
CGGCAACTACGGCGAGATGTACGACCGCAACCTGGGCCCGAAGACGCCCTATTATATCGACCGAACTGGCACCCCCAATGCCTCATGGGTTAACGGCGGGCTCCTGTACTCGCCTCCTTGGGAGTAGGCGGAGTTCGGCGTCGATCAACATGTCAGCGGTAGGCTTAGCAAGTGGCGACGCTACCCAAAACGTTGATCGACGCCGAAGTTGGTTCGACCTGGCGCAGTACTTGATCTGAGGAACTTGAATGCCTGACCTCCGCCATAAAATCCGCGAATGCGTTGAGCAGACCCCCTTTGTGGATACTCACGAGCATTTGATCGAAGAGCGACAGCGCGTCGAGGGAGTAGTACACCCGAGATTTTTCCAGTCAAACGATTGGTCTTATCTCTTCCAAGACTATGCTGCGGAGGACCTTGTCGTCTGCGGTATGCCACAGAAAGACTTTCAAAGCTTCTTAAACCCTAGCCTCAGGAGCGAAGAAAAATATCTCCTAGTGGCACCGTACTGGGAACGGATAAGGAATACGGGTTACGGACTGGCGCTTCGTCACACTTTTCGTGGTCTTTACGGCGAAATCGACCTTACAAGCGATACGTTTCCGCAGATTGCGGAAAAGTACCACGAGTTCGTTAGGCCTGGCTTTTACACGGATATTCTGAGGCGTTCGAATATAGAATTTTGCCACGTAAACGCGTTGCAAAGTTCGTTCATGGAGAGTGCTACACCTAATATCCTTGCGCAAGACCTCAGCATTCTAAGTCTTTGTCGGTGCAGTGCCGCGGATTTCGTGCGAATCGAGGAAGAAACGGGATTACGCCCGAACTCGCTCGACGAATGGCTTTCGATTATCGATGACTATTTCCGAAGGTACGGGTCCAAGGCCGTGGCGGTGAAGTGCCAGATTGCGTACACTCGTGCCTTAGATTTCGCTCCAGTCACTAAAAGTCTTGCCGCTCGCCTTTTCCCGAACCAAGCGGATCTTATTGGGGCTCGCCATTCGCTTGGCGCAGATGATCTGAAAGCAGTGCAAGATTTTCTCTTTCGATATTGCATAGGTAAGGCTGAAGAGTATGGCTTGCCGGTGAAGTTGCACACGGGATATTTGGCTTCAGTCGGCGTCATGCAAGTTGACCGCGTCCGACGCAATGCATCTGACCTCTGTCGCTTGTTGCAGGACTATCCGGACGTAAACTTCGTGTTGATGCATATTGGGTACCCGTATGAACATGAGTTTATTGCGCTTGCGAAGCAATACCCAAATGCGTACATCGATATGTGCTGGGCATGGATGCTAAATCCTGTCGCGAGCACCCGCTTTTTGACCGAATTTTTGGTCGCGGTACCATCGAACAAGATCTTTACGTTTGGTGGCGACCTTGTAGCCGCCGAACCCATTTACGGGCATGCTATTTTGGCACGACGCGGTATCGTCGAGGCTGTGCACCAACTCGTCGCGAGCGGGTGGCTCGCTGCCGAGGACATGCCGACGCTGATCGAACAAATCATGCGAGGGAATGCGCACCACTTCTTTCCGAACAACCCTTGTGGTGTGGATGCGTGAACTGCAGGCGCTAGCCCCTCTTATGCACGACGATGGGCTTTGAGGCTGGCGGATGTGGCTTAAGCAATTGATTTGGCGTAGGAGTCGGTTGCTTAGGCCAACCCTCCCACCGCATCTCGCGAGCCACACCCCGCCATGACCGAGAATACGTTGCTGCCGCTGTCTTTTCCAGCCGTCGGACGCTAGAAGATCACAGCTGCGTTTGACGGCGTCCGCATCACCTCGGGTGGCGGCGTCATGCTTCTGGCCGCAGCCGAGCGTCGCTTGCAATTGGCCGACAGGCTGGCCGCGGTGATCCACGATCGGCGCGATCCAGAGCGGGTGACGCACGGCATGGCCGACGTTCTGCGCGCCCGCATTCTTTGCGATCGCGTGCGGCTACGAGGACGCCAATGATCTCGACCGACTGCGTACCGACCCGGCCTTCAAGCTCGCCTGCGGGATTGACCTGTGCTCGCAGCCGACCTGCTCGCGGCTGGAGAACCTGCCTGACCTGCGCACCGTCATCCGGCTCAGCTGGGTGCTGGTCGATCTCTGGCTGTCGAGCTATGCCGCGCCGCCCGCAAGCGTCACGCTTGTCGACATCGACGACACGGTGGATGTCGTTCACGGCCATCAGCAGCTCTCGCTCTTCAACGCCCACTACGACGAGCGTTGCTTCCTGCCGATCCACATCTACGACGCCGCGACAGGACGCACGGTCGCCATGATCCTGCGTCCTGGCAAGACCCCGGCGGGCAAGGAGATCCGCGGCCATATGCGCCGTCTCGTACGCCGCATCCGCGCCCGCTGGCCGACCACCCGCATCCTGATCCGTGGCGACAGCCATTACGGCTGGGCGCAAGTCATGGCCTGGTGCGAGAACAATGCGATCGACCACCTCTTCGGCGTACCCGGCAACAAGGTTCTGCAGCGGCTCGTCGACGAGAGCGCCGACGACATCCGCACCCGCCGCGCGCTCGAGCGCAAGCCTGTGCTGCGCGGCTATGCCGAGACCGCTACAGGGCGAAGTCCTGGCAGGCCGAACGCCGCAGCGCTCGCATCGAGGCAACCACCCTCGGCCTCGACATCCGCTTCGTCGTTGCCAATCTCGACAAAGGCTCCGCCGAGCACATCTACGACGTTCTCTACTGCACCCGCGGCCAGGCCGAGAACCTGATCAAGATGCACAAGAGCCAGCTCGCCTCCGACCGCACCTCCTGCCGCTCACCGATTGCCAACCAGGTCCGTCTTGTCCTGCACACCGCCGCATACTGGTTGATGCTCACCCTGCGCGGGGCGGCGCCCACGACCCATCATATGCGCAACGCCGAGTTCGCTACGCTGCGGCTCAGGCTGCTCAAGCTCGGCGCCCGCGTCATCGAAACCGTCTCTCGCATCCGCCTGGCCTTCGCCGCCGCCTGTCCCGAGGCAAGTCTGTTCAGGGCGATCGCCAGCAATCTGCTACCGGCAGGACCATGACCGCCGGCGCAGCAGACCCCGCCGAAACCACACAGCCTCCACCCTCCAGCGCGTTCACAAGTCCAGACACAGCCGCGGTGAAAAGGACGCCGAGCCGCCACCTGTCCGCCGCTCAGCGGAAAACAAACCCAGATCCGTCATGAATAAGCCGGGCTAGGGCGTGTCGAAGGATGACATGAAGATTTGAAAAGAGCGGTCGATCTCCGCCTGCCTAGAACGGCGGGACTCGCCGCGGTTCCTCGCGCTCGCAAGGTCGATCAACGCGCGTTTCTCGGCACAAGTGCGTGGCTTCCGCTGCCGTACGCGCCCAAGGCTCCCGTTGAAAATCTTCTGCCGCCGCCGCAGCTTTGACTGGGCAACGACTGTCTCCCTTGAGATCTAACGTCATGGGGCCAAGAGCTCCGTATCGCAATGTGCCTGTGGGCGTCACCACCGAAAACCCGCGGATCACCAAGGGTCCACAATGAAATCAAACTAGAACTTTCGAGCGCGAGTACAGAAGGATCGACAGTCGTCCATTTGAGGCCCAATACGACCCAAGATCTACAGTTAATCTGGAAGGAACGCAACGCACGTGGAAATTCGGAGAGAGGGGAGATTATCGGATCGGTCAGCCCGTTCTGGGCTGGCACCCCCCCGGACGGCATCGCAGTATTGTGAAACGCGTTTGATGTCAGTGTTTGAGCACGCGCGATAGGAACGTCCGGGTGCGCTCGCTATTCGGTTTGTCGAAGATCTGCGCGGGCGGCCCCGCCTCCACGATCGCACCATTATCCATATAGATAACGCGGTCGGCAACTTCGCGGGCGAAAGCCATCTCATGCGTGACAATCATCATTGTCATGCCATCAGTGCGGAGCTCGCGCATGACGTCCAGCACCTCGCCGACCAATTCTGGATCGAGTGCCGAAGTGGGTTCATCGAATAGCATAACGTGCGGCTCCATCGCCAGCGAACGGGCAATCGCGACGCGCTGCTGCTGGCCGCCCGACAGCTTGCCGGGATATTTTTGCGCCTGATCTCGCAGCCCGACACGTTCGAGCAGACGCATTGCGATAGACTGCGCCTCGTCGCGCGACTTGCCGCGGACGCGCATCGGAGCAAGTGCGATGTTTTCCATCACCGTCTTGTGCGGAAATAGGTTGAACTGCTGGAAGACCATTCCTACGCCGCGCCTGATTTGATGGAGGGCCTTCTCGCCCCCCCCGAATTCCAAGTCCTTGATCGTTGGCATTGAAAATCCGTCAACCACCAAGGAACCGCTCTCATGCGTCTCCAGCCCATTGACGCAGCGAATCAGTGTGGACTTGCCCGAGCCGCTGGCGCCGATCAGAACCAGCACCTCACCGGCCGCCACCGACAAGGTCACGTCGCGCAATGCCTGGAACGAACCATAAAACTTGTTTACCTTGTCAAAGGCTACCATCGCCGGCTCAGACTCATCGGACCGTATTATCATCAACGCGTACTCCTATGCATATGGGCCTCCATCCGGCGCGATCCAAAAGTAATTGCCGAGCCGATAACGAAATATACAGCGAACATGAATACGTAGACTTCATTTGTCTGACCACTGGCATTTGGATCTGCTAATATCAATTGTCCGGCGCGCAGGAAGTCCATCAGTCCGATGATAAACACAAGCGTCGCGCCGTTGAAAACGTCGAGCACGTTACCGACCAGCGCCGGCTGGACTACCCGGAGAGCCTGCGGCAGAACTATTTCAGTCGCAATCGTCCAGGCCGACATGCCCAATGAGCGAGCCGCTTCCTCCTGACCGCGCGGCACGGCTTGAAACCCGCTGCGCACATATTCGGCCACATAAGCGGCATTGAAGATGGTGTATCCGACCATGCCGCGGGCAAGCGAGGATATCGAAATTTCCGGCATGAACAGCGGCGCGGTGATCCAGATCCAGTAGACGACGAGGATCAGCGGCACCGACCGCATCACCTCGATGTAGCCAGTGCAGCAGGCCCTCAGACTGGGATTTTTGCTGGAGCGGCCGAACGCGAGCACAATGCCGAGCGGCAGAGACGCCGTTGAAACGACGACCGTGAGCATGATGCTGAGCAGAAGTCCACCCCAGCGGTCAAGCCCGGGCGGAGCCAGGACCAATACTGCAGCCGCGCAGGCAGTCAGCCATATAGCTACACCAAATCGGCGCGACCAAGGCAGTTGGATGGAGCCGACCGCAGTGCACAGAATGGCAAGCGTCAACCAGGCACGCCATGTTTGCTCCACCGGATACATCCCGAATAGCAGCAACCGAAGGCTCTCGTAAATCCTTGCCCAGTGTGCCTCCCAGATGACCCAATGCAGCAAGACCACTGAAAGCCAGCCAAGCGCTGCGGCGATGAGTATCGAAAGAATGGAATCAATAGGGTTCGCAAAAAGGTTGCGGCTGGCCCAGCTATGCAATGTCGTGACCATCAGGCTCTCTCCAGGGCGAACCGTCTATTTACAACGTTCGTCAACGCGCTGATTGCCCAACTGAGGAGCAGGTAAACCCCCATGACGACAATGACGGTCTCGAAATCCCGGCCAGTCTGGTTGGCCACAGTGCCGCTAACGCTAAACAAGTCCGGAAAGCCTATCGCAATTCCGATGGACGTATCCTTTGTGAGGCTGATATAGCGGTTGGTGAGAGAAGGTATGATAATTCGGAATACTTGTGGAAGGACGATGTCTCTGATCGTATCGCGCCGCGACAAACCCAGTGCCGCCGCCGCTTCCCACTGCCCCTTAGACAAGCCTTCGATTGCACCACGAACGATCTCAGAGATGTAGCCTGCGCTGTTTACCATGATGGCAATCAGGATAGCTGACATTTCTGGCGTGAAGTGCAATCCGCCGGTCGCGCCGAAACGTCCAAGCACCGGCAAATCAAGATCAATACGCAAACCTGTCGCGTAACTCGCACCAACGAAACATAGTCCGGCGCCCAATAGCGCGATGCGCCACCGCGCAGGGAAGCGGCGCAGGCACGCTGTCGCCAGGAAAGCGATTGCGACGGCGACCAATAGAACTGACGCGGGCCCCGAGCTCTCGGCTACGTGTGGTAGCGGCAAAAAGATTCCGGATTGCTCTGCAACAAACCATCTATGGACGGTTGTTGTGCTCGCGGCCGAAGGCAACTGCAGCAACACCGCAAAATACCAGAACATCAGCTGGATCAGTATGGGCGTGTTCCGGATGAATTCGCCAATCGCGAAGGCCAGATTCCGAACTAGCCAATTGGTCGACAAACGAAAAACGCCTAAAACAACTCCAATCATTGTCGAGGATGCGATGGCCAGAAGGGCAACTTTGACCGTGTTGAAGAGGCCCGCTTCCAGCATCTCCAGATTGGATGATGCGGCGTCCACAGTATCGAAAATTGGCGCCCACCCGCTCCAGATGGGCGCCAACCCCTCGCTTATGCTGAATCGGGAAGGTGCAGACAAATAAGCAAAACTGAAGTCGATGCCACGGCTTGCTAGGTTTTGTTGGATCGCCCACCCCCCTAGTATTACAAACCCAACAACGGCCGCTACTATGGCACCATGAGTCAGCTTGTATCGCACCCAAGCAACGTATCGCTTAGCCGATGGCGTTGCGCGCGAGGATCGCCACGCTCTTGTTTTTGCTACTATCATGCCCTGGTCCGATGCATTGCCACGTGGTTGATCGACGCCGAACTCCGCCTACTCCCAAGGAGGCGAGTACAGGAGCCCGCCGTTAACCCATGAGGCATTGGGGGTGCCAGTTCGGTCGATATAATAGGGCGTCTTCGGGCCCAGGTTGCGGTCGTACATCTCGCCGTAGTTGCCG
>NZ_JBWLUY010000054.1:0-6866 GCF_057784295.1 Mesorhizobium sp. CNPSo 4688 | reverse complement strand
TCGTGAAGCTCGACCGTATCAGGCAGAGCCGTGCCGACGTTGAGTTCCACACCGGGAAGCTTCACCGAAGCGAGAGGCTGTTTCTTCACATATTCACGGATAACCGTGTCTTGCTCGGGCTGGATGATGATGTCTTCTGCAGCAGCGGCCCCGATGCCTGCGAGAAGCAGAAGCGCCGCTGCGGTGCCGGTAAGATAGATTTTCATGATTTTCTCCCTTGTTAGGTCAGCACGGACCGACCCTCGTCGTCGGCCTGGCCAATCCAACTTTGTCGTATTGCAAATGTTCCCAGGCACAGACTTCGGTCGGGCTGACGCAGGACCAAGGTCTGACTGCAAGGCGCAATGGTCTTGCGGATTATGCTGCCCGGAACAGCCACTCCTTGCGCTCGTTGTTTGATGAGATTGCAGGAGGAACCTATGGATAGAAGTGTTGGCCAAGCGCGTTGGCTGCTCGCGCCGATTTTTGCGGTGGCCGTCACGTTCCTGATGATTGGAATATCCCTTGGCTGACGATCCCAACATCTGCTTGGCCCATTGCTGCACTGAGACGATTCTACTGCAGCAGAAAATGGCGATCGATACCCTCTGTTCTGACTGGTTAGCGTGGGTGAACTAATGTTTCGCGACAAAGAAGTCCGGTTCCTGGAGGCAGGCTTACTCGCGGCAGTGCCAATTTGCGTCGCCCTCGCTGCCCTGATCGCCTTGTTGACCGTGGCAAGGACATGAACCGCATCCTTTTCGTGGCGGCCGATTTCCTATCGCGGCCACCGGGTTTCTACGTCTTGATGATAGCCATGGTGGCGTGCACCGCTCTGGTGCCCTTTGGCATGACAAATGCAGTTACCTATGCGCTTTCAGTAGCGGCTATCGTGATCACGGGGATCGTCCTCATTCAGGGCTACCGAGACACAGCCGCCATCCACGCCAAACTCGATGAGATCATCGTTTCACTGGATGAAACCAGAAACGATGTCGTCGGATTGGAGCACGCCGAGCCGGAGGAGATCCGGGAAAAGCTTATCGTGCTCGAAGAAGAAGCGGCAGATCGAGGACAGCGATAATGAGCCTTTCTGGCCCAGCAGACGGCGTGGCCATGTCCGTCGACCCGCTCACGGCATCTGATCAGAGGAAGCGCACACCGCGGAAGCGTGCCAAGCGTCTGGCTGAAGATGGGGGCGGGTATGTTGCGCCTGTTCCATCTGAAGAGAAGTCCTTCCGTGTCTTCTTCCTATCAAGGGAAACCGGCATCGACCCCGATCAAGCTCGCGAACTCGTCGATAGCATTGAAGGAGACGGTGCCGCGTTGGTGGACGCCGCACGCCGAATGAAAATCAGGCCCAATGACTGACGAATGCGACATGCCTGGTCTGATTTTCGCTTGCTGGCAGCGGGTGTCGGTGGATCAAAAAACCCGATCGCGCATTTAAGTTATGGCTAATAATGGCCTAAGGAGGAATCAATGAAAAAGACGCTTCTTATTTTGAGTCTACTTATCCCGCTTGCAGCATGTTCGCGCACCGAACAGGGCGCTGCCGTCGGCGGATTGGGCGGCGCAGCAGTAGGCGCCGCCGTGGCAGGCGACCCCGTCAAAGGCGCGGTTGTTGGCGGCGCAGTTGGCGCGATAGCCGGGGCGGTCATTGGGCACGCCAGCGAAGCCGGCCAGTGCAGATACCGCGATAGGTATGGAAGAATTTACGTGGCTCGGTGCCCGGACGGCTACTGATTTAGAAGGCGCGTGGTCCTCTACGATCACGCACCTTCTGATTTCGGTCCATGCCTTGGCTGCTCTCTTCCATCAGTTTTGGCTTCGCGATGGGACATTGAAGCGGATGCTGGCGTCAAATCGATGAAGCCAATAGCTCTTTGCGGCAGCCCGCGATCCACCTAAGCGTAACTTCGTACCGGCCCTCACACCTCAGTCGGATAGCTTGGTCGCGCTCGGACAGCGCCGCAACGATACCCAACATTAGATCGCCGCTCGCGGAACTTTTGTGAAGCTGAGCCCTTCCTCCATTTGAACCGTGGAGGAGACCAAAATGGCAAATCTGGGAAGATTGGCGATCGCGATGCTTGGCGTCCTGGCATACCAGAATCGCGACAAGATCGGCGACATGATCCGTGGGGCGGGAGATCGTAATCCAAGCGACCCGCAAGGCGGGATTCTGGATCAGATATCGAAAGGCGTGTCGGGGACAGCCCTCGGTGACATCCTCGACCGATTCAGAGGGGCAGGGGCAGGATCGAAGGTCGACTCTTGGGTTGGCACCGGGCCGAACCAGCCTATCCAGCCAAGCGACGTCGAGGCGGCCATAGACGAAGACACACTCACTTCGCTCTCGATGCAGACGGGTCTTTCACGCGAGGACCTCATCAGCAGGATCACGCGAGATTTGCCCGAAGCAGTCA
This sequence comes from Mesorhizobium sp. CNPSo 4688, assembly GCF_057784295.1. Taxonomy (NCBI): domain Bacteria; kingdom Pseudomonadati; phylum Pseudomonadota; class Alphaproteobacteria; order Hyphomicrobiales; family Phyllobacteriaceae; genus Mesorhizobium; species Mesorhizobium sp. CNPSo 4688. The sequence goes on along the minus strand of NZ_JBWLUY010000054.1, from coordinate 4,458 downwards.
ACAAAATGACGCCAAATGGTAAATTGCCCCCTGAGCCGACGCGAGACTCGGGTGAGACGACCCTGCTTGATGACGTTCCCACGCGTAGGCCACAAGCTAAGAATTCAACCGGCCAGGACGATGTCTAGGGCCACAGCTCTAGACCGGGGCGATTTGATAAATCGCACACGCCCGGCCGCTGAGACGAGCCGGGAGGGCCATCGCGATTCTGAGGTTGCAAGAGCAATTGTCGAGTTGGATTTGTTGGCCGCGTTGCTTGATTCCCGATGGCGCATTCCAGGAACATCAATTCGTTTTGGGCTGGATGCCCTGGTGGGTCTGGTGCCCGTACTCGGAGATGTGGCGACGGGCCTAGTCTCGGCATATATCGTGGTGCGAGCCCGAAACTGCGGTGCTGGAAATGACTTGGTCGCTCGCATGTTAGGGAACGTGCTGCTTGATATGGTAGGGGGAAGCGTTCCTATTCTCGGTTCAATCTTCGATATCTATTTTAAAGCCAACAACCGCAACATCCGACTGCTTCGTCGTCACCTCCAGAGGTAGGCGGAAGCTGGCAGTTGGCCGGTGACGCGACCTGCCTGAGTGTAGCTCAGTATTCACCCCAGGGAACTTTATTGGCGTATGGCACGTTTTCTCGCCGAACCAATTTCGGTTCAAGTAAAGGGGAAAATATGGAAAATCCAGGTGTCGGTTGGATAGCTGCTATCGTCATCGGCGGTATCGCCGGCTGGCTCGCCGAGATGTTCATGAAAAGCAATATGGGCGTGCTCATGAACATCATTTTGGGGATCGTTGGCGCCATCGTTGCCAACGTCCTTCTCGGGCTGCTGGGCGTATCGTTGAGCGGCTGGCTTGGCTATCTTGTCGCCGGCTTCATCGGTGCATGCATTTTGATTGCCCTGGCTCGAATGATTAGACGCTGAATCAATAATCGAGCTTGCACGTTCTGACTCGTGATTGAGGCGCGTGGTCCTCGGGGTCACGCGTTCTTTCACAGCCCCTCTTGCGACGCTTAGCCCTCGGATTTTGAGAGGAGTGCGAAACTCCCTGTGGTCCCAACCGGAACATCGGAAGTGCTGGTGCATTGCTAGTGAACGGCAATTCGACTGGGACTCAACATGAGTCGCGCGTTGACAACTGCATGGGGCATGCTGCGAGAAAGTGTCGTTGGGTTTGTCAACGACAACGCTCTTAGCCACGGCGCGGCAATCGCTTTCTACGCCACGACATCATTGGCGCCAATTCTGCTTATCGTCGTGGCAATCGCGGGTCTCGCATTCGGCCATGAAGCCGCGCAATTGGCTTTGTCTGCCCAGATCACAGGCCTGATGGGTCCAGAAAGCGCAAGTCTCCTTCAAACCGCACTGGAGAGCGCATCCGGAAAATCATCCGGCACCTGGGCGGCGGTGATTGGCATCATCACCTTGCTTGTGACCGCTTCCGGTGTCTTTGGCGAAATGCAGCAGTCGTTGAACGCGATATGGAAGGTCGAAGCGCAGGGCAGTTCGTTGTCGCGCCTGGTGCGCGCACGTGCAGCAAGTATGGGACTGGTCGCGGCACTCGGCTTCATGTTGCTCGTTTCGCTCGTAGCGAGCGCGGCGATTTCGGCCCTAGGCAACGTCATCAACGCACAGTTGCCGTTCGGCACAATCGTCCTAGGCCTGATCAACGCGGTCGTTTCATTTGTCCTAATCGCAGCCATGTTCGCCGCTATCTTCAAGATCTTGCCTGACCGAAGCTTGGAATGGCGGGATGTCGGGATTGGCGCGATTGTGACCGCTGCCCTGTTCACGCTCGGGAAATCGCTTATCGGTTGGTATATCGGCTCCAGCGCGATCGCGTCCTCATATGGGGCTGCCGGTGGTCTGCTCGTCATCCTGCTGTGGGTTTACTACTCGGCGGAAATTTTTCTTTTTGGTGCGGAAATCACTCGCGCCTATTCCGTTCGACACGGCAGCAGGTCCAATCTGCACGCGGTGGTTCACAGTGCTTTGCCTGCAAGACAGGTCGTCGGATTGCGCGCAGAGCAAAAGTCTAACCCTGCTGGAGTTGTCGTGCTGTTTGCGGTCGCCTGCGCGAGCGCAACACTGACCACCTTGATGTTGGGTCTTCGCCGCTGACCACGCGGTAAGCCATCGCAATTCTATAAGCCATCGCGACTTCCGGCAGGATGTAGCGCGCCCGCGTGAAGGGCACGGAACCTTTCGCCTCGCCCGCTCTTTCACTCGAAGCCAATTCGGGCAAGGAGCATTGTAATGAAAACTCTAGCCGATATTTTCGAGCATACCCTCCAAGACATGTATTACGCGGAGAACGCGATTACCAAGGCCTTGCCCAAGGTGGCTGCGGCCGTGAAGGACGCCAAGTTAAAGAAAGCGGCCGAGGACCATCTCGAGGAGACGAAGGGACAGATCAAGAAACTCGAGCAGGTGTTCAAGTCGATAGGCAAGAAGGCGTCTGGCGAGAAGTGCGACGCGATAGAGGGCCTCATCAAGGAAGCTGACGGACTGATGGAGGAAGCGTCAGGAACTGCCCTCGATTCCGGCCTGCTGGCGGCCTGTCAGGCAGTCGAGCACTATGAGATATCCCGGTACGGCTCGCTGAGGGAATGGGCAAAGGATCTTGGGCATGATGAGGCGCACAAGTTGCTCAGCGAGATCCTCGACCAGGAAAAAGCCACCAACAACAAACTGACGAACCTTGCGGTTACGTCGATTAACAGGACAAATTGATCCCCGGCGTTGGTGCGAGCAGTTCCTGGCCTTCGGAGTGACAGTCGCCCCTAGGCTGTAAGGCGCACAGCAGGGCAGGAGGCGCCCCGGTGCATCCGACGAACTGCACAGCGAGCTCAGCTCTGTTGGATGCAGGAGGCGACCGCCACTTCGTCGGCGGCATGGCCGCGCGACGCGACTGCGAGCTTATGTAGGCATGAGGGTAGAGCACAGCGCAACGCGAAAGAGAGGGGATGGCGGGGTTTCCCCTTATGCCTTTCTCTGCCGGCGGCGCCACATTCTATTGTCGGTGACGAGACCATTATCATCTTCAGGGCGGGCGAGCGATGGAGTGCCTCCGACGGTGAAGACAATTCCGGCGTCCTCAAACGCCTGGCGCATGGCCGCGATGTTATGGGGACGCGGTTTCCTAACGCCGTTCTCAAAATCGCTGATCGTCATTTCGCTAAGATTGGCCTTTGCGGCAAGTCGAACTCGCGACCAGTTCAGGAGGGATCGTGCTGCTCTTAATTGATCTGCTGAGAGTAGGTTGCGGCTGTCCATAAGCATTCAAACATTTAATATGGCTAATATGTTCCCTTGACCTTTCTGCAGCAATCTGAGGCCTGTAAGCCGCGACTAGTGCCAGATCTGCCGCACCTTCGACGATGCGTGCAGCTTGCAGGACCACGAGCTTATCGAGCGGCCTGACAAAGGCTCGGGCGCCGAGGGCAAAGGGTGCAAAGGTCGATCTATTCCAAAACGCGGTGCATGTAAGGGTCGCTGTCGGATGGCTAAGAAACTCAAAGTCTATCAAACCTCCATCGGCTTCTTCGACCTTGCCGTCGACGCACCATCGATGAAGGCTGCCGCAGAAGCATGGGGATCGGACCCCGACATCTTCAAGCGCGGGTTCGCGAAACAGACGGAAGACCCCAAAGTGGTTGAAGCAGCGATAGCCACGCCAGGCGTGGTTTTGCGGCGGCCGGTCGGATCGCGCGAGAAATTCACTCAAAAGGCTGCGCTTCCGAGAGCACCCGACGTGGGTCAGCGAGCTGCGCACGATCGTGTGCAACGCCCGCACGTTGGCAAGAAAGCCGACACGAAATCTGCAGAGAAAGCGGAACTGAATGCGGCTGCGGCTCTCGAAAAAGAAAACAAACGTCAGGCCCCTCGATCGCGCAAAAGCAGAGGCCGAGCGCGAGCGTGAGAAAAGGCGACGCGAACGAGCGATTGCCAAGGCCAATGCCGTTTTCGAACGGGCTCGTAGCCGCCATGAGAGCGCCATGAACTCCATCAGGCAGCGACGAGAGGACCTGGACAAAGAGGAAGCTGACGAGGAGGAAAGATGGGAGCGCGAGCAGCAGGCGCACGACGCCTCGTTGAACGAAGCAAAAGCGTAGGCGGCAGGCAACGGCGTTGTCCGACCGACCGCAACAGTTCGCGTCGGCGCAATTGGCCGGCGAGGCAAATTTGCATTGTGCCCGCTGCATAACGGTGACCGGCCATCGCTTGCGTTCCGCCGCAGGAACCAAAGCGGTTGAGGGGGGTTGGTTTATCGAAGGGACCTCGAACCGTAAGGATTCGGAACGATGGTCGAAATCTATGACTTTGAAGCGGCGAAGGCCCGGCTGCGCGTGAAGCGTGCGGAGCGTTCGCTTGATCAAGCAAATCAGGCTTTGGACGACGATACCGGCGTTTGTCTCAGCCTTGCGATGCTCTGTAGTCGCATCGGATCCGACCAGCT
>NZ_JBWLUY010000053.1:0-7036 GCF_057784295.1 Mesorhizobium sp. CNPSo 4688 | reverse complement strand
GCGCCGGAGCCGACGGCGATGATCTCGCCTTCCTGCGGCTTTTCCTTCGCCGTATCCGGGATGATGATCCCGCCGGCGGTCTTGGATTCGGATTCGACCCGCCGAACGACCACGCGGTCATGAAGCGGGCGGAACTTCGACTTTGCCATGTTTTGGATGTCCCTGGTGCGGAGATTGAAAGGTTGTCCGTTGCCGGAGCGTTGTTAGCACTCACGGGTGCCGAGTGCTAAAGCGGCTGTGAGATAGGCTGTCGGCTCGGGCTAGTCAAGAAGGAAGAGGGGCACGGGCGAAGAGCAAAATCGCGTGGCCCTGAGACCGCAAGAGGCCCTCGCTGTTCGTGACCGCCTGTGTCGGGCTTTAACACGCAAGCAAGTCGCAACGGGCTTGCAAATACCGCAGGGCTTGGCCACAACGCGCTTGCCAGATGACCTAGGGTGAGGGCGCAAGCAAGGAGTGGATATGGTTTTCCGACTGAAGGAGCTGCTCGGCAAGAGGTTTGATGAAGAAGTGCAATTCTTCAAAGGCTGGCAGAAGGACAAGAAGGGCGTAGGAGCCCTCATCCCCACTCGATTTATGCGGCGCGCCGGATGGCAAGCGTCATCAACCCGCGGTCCGGAATGCCGGTCCTGGAGCTTGGTGCGGGAACCGGCGTCATCACGAAGGCAATCCTGGAGAGGGGCATCAAACCGCATCAGTTGGTGTCGGTCGAATACTCCAGGAATTTCTACAACGGCCTGGTGCAACGCTTCCCGGGCGTGGACTTCAGATTGGGCAACGCATTTGCGCTGAATGAAGTTTTGGGCGAGCGCAAAGGTGAACAGTTCGATTGTGTGCTCAGTGCAGTCCCGCTGTTGAGCTTTCCTATGGAACAGCGCGTTGCCCTGATAGAGGACCTGCTTGCCCGCATTCCTGCCGGACGGCCGGTGATTCAGATCACCTATGGGCCTCTGTCGCCGGTGATAAAGATGCCCGACCGCTACGTGGTTTCCCACTATGACTTCGTCGTCCGCAACATACCGCCGGCACAGCTCTGGACCTATCGACGAGCAGTCTAGCCACATCCCTGCATGCGAAGGACTGAGCTGACCTGCATGCAATCAGGCCCCATGTGAAATTGCCATCAGTGCGATCGATGTTTGCTGGGTCTAGGCTCGATCGGCTCTCGAAAGGAAGCCTACCTCCCCGGCTGATCGGAAACAGGTAGATCAGCTGCTGGCGGGATTTTTTCGGAAAAGAGGAAGGTCGCTGGATCAAGTTTCAACACCTTGGCGATCGCGGCAATCGTGTCCACGCTGACGTTGCCGCTCGCACGTTCCAGTTTCGTGAATGTCGCCTCCGCCACGCCGATGAGTTTGGCCATCTCATAGCGGTGCAAAGTACGTCGTTGTCGCTCAAAATCGATGATGTGCGAAAGCCGCTTGCGGATCGCATTTTCGTCCAACCGATGCGCCCATTCCGGAACTTTCTTACCGCCGGAGAGCAGTCCTGCAACAGACACTTCCAAGCCGTCTGCCATGATCTGCAGCGTCGTCAATGTGACATTATTTTTCTGACGCACAGTCTGAATATAGGTTCGGTAGGCGAGTTTCTCGCCGTCGGCGGTCCGAAACAGCTCGGCCATGTGCATATGGGATAGGCCGCGTCTGGCTCTCTCCCGCTCAAGCGTCAGAGCAACGTTGACGCGCAGCGGGTTGTTGACCACGCCTCCGTCATCTCGTTTCATAAATCGATGTACTCGCACAAACCTGCCTTTTTTGACCTGTCCTTTTTCGCGCGGATCATCCATAGTAAACTGTCAAATCTGCAGCGAGGAAAAGGCTATGACCATACTCAAATTTCTACTGGGGGGTGCCGTCGCTATCGCGGGCGCAGCAGCTCTATCATCCCAATCAAAAGCGTCGGAATGGGGCTGTCAGGTCCTCCTATGTCTGTCCGGCGACTGGCAAGGCACCCCCTCGTGCCACCCGCCAATTTACAAGTTGATTGCGGCGATGGAAGTAATTGGCCGACCTGTCCGCAAGCCAACTCCAGCGCGGCGAGATTTGAGAAGTATGAGGATCGTACGTCTGGCTGGCAAGCAGTTGGCAGCTCCGAATCCGATCGGCCGGGCTTAGGTCAAGAACGAAACATCTGCCGCATCGCGGCCGATAGGCTCTCGTTGTCCGTCGTTTTCAAAACCAACGCCCTCGGTGGGCGTAATGGAGACGGATTACGTCGGGTCGAAATCGAAATCGACGGTAAGGTGGTGACGGCAACAATCCAGACCGCGGGGAATGATCGAGGGCATGCCCTTGGTAATGGCCCCACCTACTACGCTATCTCTCGACCGATGCGCGGAAAGCCCTGGTTCATCGAGTATGATGACGCGAACGGCTTGCGCCAGAAAAGCTGGTTCAATCTCACCATGCCATGAGCCTGGCGATCACGCAGGACCATGTACTATGGGGTTGCAATTCAGGGAGGTTTGTAGTGTTCAAGGCGCTTCTCGTGTCCACGGTAATTTTGAACACAGGCGCAGCGTTGACCGCGGCGGCTGGTCAGAGCGAGAAGCCGCGCTCAAGCGTGGACAATCCTATGTGGCCCGCATCACTGAAATGGGATTGCAAGACCGCCGCCAAGATCGTGTGTGAGCGTGATGGCAGTGGCTCAGTGGCTGAGGACCACACTGGATTTGTGCTGAACTACGGCAGCAACGAAGCCGAGTTCCCAGCTGGCAATGTCAGAATCAAGCGCCACTATCAACAGACCAATGCAGGCAAGCCCTTTGCAGCAGGAAGTTAAAGTCGAACTGGCCGACAATCGCGTACTCTGGCTGACCGCCGTGGATGCCAGCCGCACTTATTCCGAAGCGTGGGTCGGCGCACTGAGCGAGTTGAAGGGTGGCGCGGTACTGATGGAATCCGAGGGTGTCTATTGCATGCCGCGTAAGTGAGTGCGCCGAGAGGGCAGGGGAGCGAGGCCGGTAATGGTCTGACTTGGGACTTGGGACGTCGGCGCCCGGCGGTTCAGAAAAGGTCAGGGGAAGCGGCGAAGGGATTTCGTGGACCATCGGTCGGCAGCGAAGCGGGCATACAACGGCTTGGGGGGCACCTTGGTGGACGATAGGGTGCGATGCGTGTGTCTTCGGATATAGGTCGCTCTCTCACGATTTTTACCTACCACAACTGTAAATGCGGAAACCCTTCGCGGTTGTGTGCCGCCAGTATCGTGTTGTGCATTAGCGTCATGATCGTCATCGGCCCAACGCCTCCGGGCACTGGTGTAATGGCTCTCGCCCTTTCGAAAGCGGCTGCGAAGTCCACATCACCAACAAGCCGCTTCTTGCCGTCCAAAACCGCTCTCGTGGTTCCTACATCGATCACCGTTGCTCCCGGCCTGATCCAGTCTCCCTCGATCATTTCGGCTTGTCCCGCTGCCGCCACTACGATATCGGCCTGTCGCACCTTGTCAGCCAAGCTCCGCGTTCGAGAATGCGCCATTGTTACAGTGCAGTTCGCTCCTAACAATAGCTGTCCCATCGGTTTGCCCACGAGGATCGAGCGGCCGATAACAATTGCATCAAGTCCCGTCAGGTCGCCCAACTGGTCCCGCAAAAGCATGAGGCACCCGAGCGGCGTACAGGGTATCAGGCCTGGTCGCCCGGCGGCCAGACGACCTGCGCTTTCGGGGTGAAGACCATCGACATCCTTGTCGGGATCGATCGCACGGATGACAGTTAGCTCATCAATGTGAGCCGGAAGAGGCAACTGTACGAGGATGCCGTCTACTGCATCGTCCGCATTCAATTCTTCGATCAGCCGCAAGATTTTGTCCTGGCGCGTCTCCTCCGGTAGGATGTGTTGGAAGCCGGCCATGCCCAGTTCCCGCGTCTTGCGGCCCTTGCTGCGGACGTAAATTTCGCTTGCCGGATCGCTGCCGACAAGCACGACCGCCAAGCCCGGCGGGCGCCCAGCCTTTTCCATGAAGGCTGGCAGAGCGGCAGTTATCCGTGCGGCAAGACGATCGGCATAGGCTTTTCCATCGATGATGCTGGCTCGCATGTGGGCTCCTTCACAAAGAAAGTCATCAGATTGTTCAATCTGTTCCCCAGCTCCGCGCAGTCGACTCGGAATTCCGCTTGAGGACTTCCTCGATGCGTTCGGGATGCGCGCCAAAGCCTTGCGCGGCGCGGCGCACCCGTTCGGCTTGTGCTTGACCGCATGACCGAGTTCGCTCTGGGTCGCGGAAAGGGCAGTCTCGACCTCTTCGCCCCAATGGCGACGGGCGGTCCGGATACTTGCCCCGCACCTCAGTTCCTGTAGACCAACCCTCGCGGATCAATATCCGGGACGCGGCCGGCGACTAGGTCGGCGAGGAATTTTCCCGATCCGCAGGCCATGGTCCAGCCGACATGGCCGTGGCCGGTGTCGAGATAGAGGTTTTTGTAACGCGCCCGGCCGATGACCGGCACTGAGTTCGGCATCATCGGCCGCAGTCCGGCCCAGAGTTCGGCTTTCTTCTTATCGAAGGCGCCTGGGAACAGCTCCTTGCCGGTCCTGAACATGGGGACGAAGTCGCGCGGCTGGAACGTGCGGTCGAAGCCGGTAAATTCGGCGGTCGAGGCGAGGCGCAGGCGGTTGCCCAGCCTGGAATAGGCGATCAGCTGGTCTTCGTCGACGCCGCCCATGGTTGGCCCCTTGCTCTCATCCTCCAGGGGTATGGTCGCGGTGTAACCCTTCACCGGATAGACGGGCAGATCGATGCCATAGCGGCGACCAAGCAGGCCGCTTTCCGGGCCCATCGAGATGACCACGGCATCGCCGGCAACCGGTCCGGCCGAGGTCATCACCGCGCGCACACGGTCGCCCACGATATCGAGGCCCTCGACGGTCGTGCCGAAGAGGAATTTGACGCCGAGCTTCTCGGCCGAATAAGCGGCAAGCCTTTCCACGAACTGCCGGGAATCACCGGTCTGGTCGATCGGCGAATAGACACCGCCGGCGATCTTGTCCTTTGCGCCGGCGAGGCCAGGCTCCAGCTCGATCAGCCGGTCGCGGCCGACGATCTCGATCGGCAGGCCATGCTCGGCCAGATAGCGATAATTGTCGGTGCCGGTGTCGAGACTGTGCTGAGAGCGGAAGAAGTAGAGGATGCCTTTCTTGCGCTCGTCATAGCCGATCCCCGTATCGGCGGAGATGGCGTTGATGCACTCGCGCGAATAGAGCGCCAGGCGCAGCTTGACCTGGCTGTTGGCGCGCAGCCGGGCCACCGTGCACTGGCGCAGGAAACGCAGGCTCCAGGTGAGGAAATAGGGATCGAAGCGCAGCCGCACCTTGATGCCGAGATCATGGTTCCAGAGCCCGCGCAGGAAGGTCTTCAGCGCCGCCGGTGAGGCCCAGGCGGTGGCGTCGCCCGGCGACACCAGGCCGGCATTGGACTGGCTGGTGCCGCGCGCAGGCGCCGGATGGCGCTCGATGACGGTGACCTCATGGCCATCGGCGGCCAAATAGTAGGCGGCCGCCGTTCCGACAACGCCGGCCCCAAGCACCACAACCTTCATGCCATTCCCCCGAAGAAATCTTCCGCCGCATTATCGGCACATGCCGCTACGGACTTACCGTCGACGATATGGGCCAAAGGGCTACCCCATCCGTTCTGACGCAAAGCTGCCGGGGCTTGCCGGGAAGACGACGGTGCGATTGCCGTTGATGAAAGAGCGGTGATGAATATGCGCATGGACAGCGCGCGCCAGCACCTGGCTCTCCACATCGCGGCCCAGCGAGACGTAATCTTCTGGGCTTTGTGCATGTGTGACGCGAACTGTGTCTTGCTCGATAATCGGCCCCTCGTCGAGATCGGCTGTGACGTAATGCGCCGTGGCACCGATCAGCTTCACCCCACGCTCGTAAGCCTGTTTGTATGGGTTGGCACCCTTGAAGCTCGGCAGGAAAGAATGGTGGATGTTGATGATCTGGCCAGACATCCGCTTGCAAAGAGCATCCGACAGAACCTGCATGTAGCGGGCAAGCACGATCAACTCGGTTGCGGTCTGTTCGACAACTTCGATGAGTTGAGCCTCTGCCTGCGGCTTGTTTTGCCTGGTTACCTTTATGTGATGGAAGGGTATGTCGTGATTGACGACCACCTTCTGGTAATCGAAGTGGTTGGAGACGACCCCCACGACGTCGATTGGCAGAGCGCCGATCTTCCATCGGTAGAGCAGATCGTTCAGACAATGGCCGAAGCGAGACACCATCAGCAGGACCTTCATCCTGCTTTCGCCGTCAAACAGCTCCGACTTCATTTCAAATTTATCCGCGATCGGCTTGAAGCTCTCCTTCAATTGCGGCGCCAGGACACCTTCTTCCGAGATGAAGCCCACTCGCATGAAGAATTTTCCGGTGTCTAGGTCGTCGAACTGCGAGCTGTCAACGATATTGCAGCCTTGATCTGATAGAAAAGTCGAGATCGCAGCTACAATACCACGCGTTGACTTGCAAGATACGGTAAGTACGTACGGAGTCATATTGTAGTCCGCTCTGAGTTTGGCCTTGTTTAGGGCAGTTTGCCGCGTTGCAGGGAACATGTCCGAGTGTCCGCGCTCTGTGCACGCTGATCCTGTGCCGCTTACCGTGTGGGCACTGCCAGGGATGACAGCTGGAGGAACATTTGCCCCACTGGTTAGGTGGGGTATAGCGGGAACGTTTGCGCCAGGGTCGACACTCGTTCGGCAATGTCTACGTCGATTTCCAGCCCTTGGCCTGGATTCGCTGCAAGTCGATCTAAAACGTTGGCAATGATCTCTGCTAGTTCAGATGCTTCCGGATCAGCCATTCCACGAGCTGCAATTGCGGACGTTCCCATCCGGAGCCCCGAGGTGACATTCGGTGGCTCCCTGTCTTGCGGCACAAGATTGCGGTTCGTTGTCACGCCATGAGCTTCTAATGCCTTCTGCGCGACATCGCCCGTCAGCCCACGCGTTCTGAGGTCAACCATCGTGAATGGCGTATCTGTCCCCCCTGTGACGATTTTGAACCCACGTGCGCTCAAGCCGCCC
>NZ_JBWLUY010000052.1:0-7835 GCF_057784295.1 Mesorhizobium sp. CNPSo 4688 | reverse complement strand
GCGTGGGGCTCGGCCGCTCGGCGTTTTCAGCTCGCTTCACCAAGCTCGTCGGCCTGTCCATGTACCGCTATCTGATCGCACGGCGGATGTCGGAGGCCGCGTTTCTGCTCGAAACAAGCGACGAGGGGATTGCGCGGATTGCGACCCGTGTCGGCTACGAGACCGCGGCCGCGTTTTCCAAGCTGTTCCAACGACATCACGGCCTGTCGCCCGGCCGTTATCGAGCAGCGCGCCGGTCTGTCGGTGGCCGGGGGCGAGGGGCGGTGCTGGAAGCAGAAGTCGCCGACTGACCTCGAGGCCGCGGCCGCCGATCTCGGCAATTTCGCGGACGGCGGCGTGGAGCTTTCGTCGGCCCTCGCCGCGGCCAGTCCCGTTCGTGATCTTCCGCGGTTGGTGGAGATGTCGAGGATCAGACCGGCTGTCGATGAAAAATTTCGATCGGGTGTTTCTACGCGGTTCAATTCAGAACTGTCACCGGCTTTATCTGTATCTGATCTGCTGATACATAACCCGTGTGACGAGTGCGGGCCATATGTCGAATGAAATCATGGTTGTCGATCCGCTTGAGCGGCTCGACTTGTTGAAGAGCCTTGCGAGCGAGGTCCGGGTCCGGATTCTCGATCTGCTGCACCGCAAGGGGCCGAAAAACGTCAATCAGGTGGCTGAAGAATTGGGTCTTCCGCAATCGACAATTTCCGCAAACATCCAGGTTCTTGTCGATGTCGGTTTGATCGAGACGAAATCACAGAAGGCGCGCAAGGGAAGCCAGAAGGTCTGCTATTCGACCTTCTCCGAGTTGGTTGTCGTCTTTAAGGATCGCACCCCGGCGCAGGATCTCGGCGTCATAGAAGTGGCGATGCCACTTGGACTCTACACAAGATGTGAAGTTTCCGCCCCCTGCGGCCTGTGTTCAAAGGACGGCGTCATCGGACTTCTCGATGTGCCCGACACCTTCCTCGATCCTGACCGTATGCGGGCTGGGCTGCTGTGGTTCACGCGCGGCTTCGTCGAATACCAGTTTCCCAACAATGCGACGCTTGCCAATGCCAAAGTCGGCGGGTTGGAGCTGGCGATGGAGCTTTCGTCCGAGGTGCCGGGCACCTCGAAGGATTGGCCATCGGATATCACGGTCGCGATTAACGGACACGAGATAGATACCTGGACGGCGCCCGCCGACTATGGCGACAAGCGCGGCAAGCATACACCCGGCTGGTGGAAGCTAGCCGGATCGCAGTATGGCGACCTCGTACACTGGCGCGTCACGAATAACGGCACCTATCGGGGCGATGACAAGGTTTCCAAATGCTCGCTGGCTGATCTGGAACTCGAGCGGCACCGCTCGATCCGGATACGAATCGGCGTGAAGGAAGATGCGCGTCACCCCGGCGGTATAAACATCTTCGGTAGCGGCTTCGGCAATTACAGCAACGACATCGTTCTGCGCCTGCTCAAGGCTTGAGAGCATACTGGACCCTTGACGGGCGGATGAACTCCGCCCTTAACTGACCCACGACCCGGATACAAACCGGAAAGTCGGATTGATAGTCCGCAGTGGGAGGGATCATGAAAGCCAGAGTCACGGCGAACGCGGCCTACGCCGTCGCGGATATCGACAAACGTCTTTACGGTTCGTTTCTCGAGCATCTTGGCCGGGCGGTCTATACGGGCATCTATGAGCCCGGACATCCGCAAGCGGACGCAGAGGGGATGCGCAAGGACGTGATCGAGTTGGTGCGTGCGCTCGACACTCCGATCTGCCGTTACCCGGGTGGCAACTTCGTGTCCGCCTACAATTGGGAAGACGGCATAGGCCCAAAGGAGAACCGCCCGCGGCGCCTCGATCTTGCGTGGCGCACCACGGAGCCGAACCTGGTTGGAATCCACGAATTCGCCGACTGGGCCGAAAAAGCCGGCACCGAGATGATGCTAGCTGTCAATCTCGGTTCCCGCGGCCTCGACGAGGCGCGGGCCTTCGTTGAATATGTCAACCACCCGGGCGGCAGCTACTGGTCCGACCTGAGGGCCAAGAACGGACGCACGCAGCCCTGGAACTGCCGCCTCTGGTGTCTCGGCAATGAAATGGATGGTCCCTGGCAGGTCGGCCACAAGTCAGCGAGCGAATACGGCCATCTCGCCAACGAGACCGCCAAGGCGCTGCGCGGCCTCGACCCAACAGTGGAACTGGTCGTCTGCGGCTCGTCGCATTCCAATATGCCGACCTATCCGCAGTGGGAAGCAACAGTGTTGGAGGCGACCTACGAGCAGGTCGATTACATCTCTCTCCACATGTATTTCGAGAATTACGAGAAGAATACGGCCGAATATTTGGCTCTTCCAGCCAAGCTCGACCGCTACATTGGCACGGTCGCGGGCATCATCGACTACGTGAAGGCCAAGACCCGCTCGAAGCGGGACGTGAAAATCTCCTTCGACGAGTGGAACGTCTGGTACCATCAGCGCAAGCTGGACGCCGAGCGTATGCGCGCCTGGGACTGGCCGGAAGCGCCGAGGCTTTTGGAAGACATCTACAATTTCGAGGACGTGCTGCAGGTCGGCTGCATCATCAACACCTTCATCCGACGATCGGATATTGTTCGCATCGCCTGCATTGCGCAGCTGGTGAACGTTATCGCGCCGATCATGACCGATCCCGGCGGCGCCGCCTGGCGGCAGACGATCTACTGGCCTTTCATGCTGGCCTCCAAGCATGGCCGCGGCACCGCGCTGCAGCTCGCGGTCGAGGTGCCTACCTACGACGCGGCCGCGGCCGACAAGGTGCCATGGCTCGACATTGCAGGCGTGCATGATTCGAACGCCGGCACGCTGACCTTCTTCGCAATCAACCGGCATGGATCCGAGACGATAGAGGCCGACGTCGCCCTCGAGCGGTTCGCCGCCAAATCCATCGAGCATACGATCATCCGTCATGACGATCTCGAGGCCTGCAACACCAAGGACGCGCCGGACAACGTATCACCGGTCAAAGGCAACGGGGCAGCGCTCAGCAGCAAGGGAATGACGTTGAACTTGCCGCCGCACTCTTACTCGATGGTGCGTGTGACACTCTGAGTAAATATCCGACTATCAGATATATACCGTAAAATCCGTTGCAGGGGGTTTGGTTTGGTGTAGCATTGAAACGTTCAAGGCGGATCTAACCGCCGTACTCGGGAGGAAGCTGAGATGAACTTTCGCAGGATAATGGCCATAGCGGTGGTTGCGGCCGGAGGATTTTGGGCCGTCGCGGCCCAGGCTGAAGAAACCGTCATATGGTGGGATTTCCTCGGCGGCGGTGACGGTGTGCGCATGAAGCAGATGATCACCGACTTCAACACCGCCCACGCCGGCAAGATCAAGATCGACGCCACGACGCTGGAGTGGGGCACGCCCTTCTACGCGAAGGTGCAGACCTCGGCCGCGGTCGGAGAGGCGCCAGACGTCATGACCTATCATGCCAGCCGCATCCCCTTGGCGGTGAGCCAGGATATTCTCGAAGAAATCACCGCCGACGACATGAGCAAGATGGGCCTCTCGGCCTCGGACTTTGCCCAGACGACGATGGGCGCCGTGACGGTCGACGGCAAGCAGTACGCAGTGCCGCTCGATACCCATCCAATCGTCCTGTACTACAATCGCGTCCTCCTGAAGAAGGCTGGCGTGCTCGGCGACGACGGTCGTCCCGTGGGCATGGGCAACAAGGAGGAATTCACCGCGACACTGCAGAAGTTGAAGGACGCCGGCGTCGAGTTCCCGCTGGGCAGCGTCACCGCCGACGGCAACTTCATGTACCGCACCATTTACTCGCTGGTGTGCCAGCAAGGTGGCGAGCTTCTGACGGGCAACGAGTTCCTCGCCGGCGACAACGCTGAAAAGCTGGCGAAAGCGTTGGGGGTTCTGCAAGGGTGGACGAAAGCTGGACTGCAGTCGACCTATACGGACTATCCCGCAACCGTCGCCCTATTCACCTCGGGCAAGGCCGCAATGATGATCAACGGCGTCTGGGAAGTTCCCACGATGACTGACCTCGCCAAGCAAGGCAAGCTGTTCGACTGGGGCGCTGTCGAGATCCCAATGATCTTCGACAAGCCATGCACCTATGCGGACAGCCACTCGTTCGCGATCCCGAAGAACAAGGGCAAGGAGATCACCCCTGGAAAGCGTGCCATCGTTCTCGAGGTGATCTCATGGATGGACAAGCACTCGCTTTTCTGGGCCACGGCAGGCCACATCCCGGCCTACAAGCCAGTCACCGAGACGGCGGAATACAAGGCAATGGAGCCCAATGCGACCTACTCGACGCTGACGGCCAACATGATCTTCGATCCGAAGTCGCCCAAGGCCGGTGTCGCCGGGCCGATCTTCGACATCATGTCCAATTATTTCGTGCCGACCCTCAATGGAGAGATGGACCCGGGCGAGGCGGTGAAATCCATCAAGGAAGAGCTGAACAGCATGTAGGCTCAAAGGCTGGGACCGCCCCGCCCAGGGCGGTCCCAGCCATATTTGAGGAAGAGCCATGCTTCGCAACTCCCGAACTGAACGTCTTGTAGCGCTGGTGCTGGTCGCTCCCTTCCTTGCGATCTACTTGCTGGCGTTCGTCTATCCGACGGTTCAGATGTTTCGCATCTCCTTCACCGATGCGCCGCTGATCGGCGAGGGTCGGTGGGTTGGTCTCGACAACTACCTGCGGCTCGACAACGACCCGATGTTCCGGCGCGCGGTCTGGAACACCGCCTACTTCGTGCTGATGACGGTCGTCCCGGGAACACTCATCGCCCTTTTGATCGCGCTTGGCGTGTCACGCCTCAAGGGCCGGTTCCAGGCGACCGTGCTGGCGCTGTTCTTCCTGCCCTACATCCTGCCGGTGTCCGTGGTCTATTTGATCTGGGACTGGACGCTGAATTTCCAGTTCGGGATTGCGATGCATGTGCTGGACTGGCTGGGAATCCCGCGCGTACCGGTCTTTAAGTCGCGCGCCTGGTTCCTGCCGGCGGTGGCCGGAGTGACGATCTGGTGGACCGCAGGTTTCTCGATCCTCCTCTTCCTCGCCGGACTGCGGTCCATACCAGTGGAGATCTACGAAGCCGCTGCGCTCGACAACTCGACGCGATGGACCACGTTCCGGCGTATCACCTGGCCACTGCTTTGGCCGATCACCTCGCTGGTATTGACCATCCAACTCATCCTGCAGCTCAAGATTTTCGATCAGGTCTATCTGTTCTCGATCGGGGGCCGGCCGAACGACAATATGGTGCTCGTCTACTACGTCTTCCAGAAGGCCTTCCAGCAGAATCAGGGAGGCAGGGCAGCGGCTGTCGCCGTCACCCTCTTCGTGCTTGTGGTCGTCGTCTCGGTCCTGCAATTCCAGCTGCTCCGGCTCGCCGAAAGGCGGCGCCGATGAACGCCATGGCTGCGCAGCGCTGGAACTTTTGGGGCGGGATAATCACGGCACTGACGCTCGTCTGGGCCATCCTATGGGCATTCCCGCTTTATTGGGGTGTGATCTCATCGCTCAAACCGGACGACGAAGTCGTCCGGCCTTACATCGAACTCTGGCCGGAGACGCCGACGCTGGAGAACTATATTTCCGCCGTTACCACCACACAGATCGGCACCTGGTACGTCAATTCGGTGGTGGTCGCGGTCGGCGTAACGGTCATCACCATCTTCATCTCGATGCTGTGCGGCTACGCGATCTCCCAGTTGCGGTTCCCGGGGCGGATCGCGCTATGGTGGCTGATCCTCGCCTCCTTCATGGTGCCGACTTCGGCGCTGATCATCAATCATTTCGTGCTGGTCGCCAACCTTGGCCTGCTCAACAGCTGGGCTGGAATCATGTTGCCGCAGCTCATCCACCCCGTCATCATCATCGTGTACAAGCAATTCTTCGATCAGGTCCCGAAGGACTTCCGTGAGGCCGCGGTCATGGACAATGCGTCTGAATTCGGGATCCTCTTCAAAATCTACGTGCCGATGAACTGGGGGGTAACGACGGCGCTGTCGATCGTCTGCTTCATCTGGACGTGGAACGCGTTTTTGTGGCCGTTCCTCTCTGTGACCCGCACCGAGATGATGACGATCACCGTCGGCATCACGCAGGTCAATGACGCCTTCGGCGTCTACTACGCGCGCCAGCTGTCGGCAGCTGTACTGGCCGGCCTTCCCGTGGCACTGGCCTACCTCTTCTTCCAGCGCCGAGTAACCGAAGCGATAACGCTCTCAGCAGGCATCAAGGGCTAGAGCAATTCCAGGAAAAGTGTGTGCGGTTTTCCGTCCGGAATTGCGTAGAAACAAAGAGATAGAGCGGTTCGCCTTTCCGTGAAACGGTGAAACGCTCTAGCCTCGGCCCGCAAGCGAAGCGCAATGCCAGGGGGCACGACCCCGGTCGGCGGATTCAGGCCCGGTCAGCGCGCGTGCCAGGTCGATCCGTCCGCGGCGAAAAGATGGAGGGCGGCGGTGTCGAACTTCAGCCGAACGGCGTCGCCCGGTTTGACGCTCGAGAGCCCGCGATCCTGTGCTGTAACCTGCGTCCCATCAGCGAGCCGCGCATAGACGAGCGTTCGCTCGCCAAGGCGCTCGACAACCGTGGCCGTGGCGGACGTTTCACTGCCCTCGGAGACGACAGTCAGCGATTCCGGCCGCACTCCCAGTTCGCGCCAATCCATGTTGACCGGCGCGCCAGGAAGTTCGACGAGCGATCCATCTGTCAAGCGCGCCTTGAGCCTGTCGCCTGAGCCTGAAACCGTAACAGGTAGAATGTTCATCGCTGGAGACCCGACGAAGGTCGCGACGAATCGCGATGCCGGACGTGCATAGACCTCGTCGGGTCTTCCCATCTGCTCTATCCGGCAATCGTTGAGGATAACAATACGGTCGGCGAGGGTCATCGCCTCCACCTGGTCGTGGGTGACGTAGATCATCGTCGACTTCAAACGCTGATGCAGTTCGGCAAGCTCGACGCGTGTACGAGCTCGAAGCGCCGCGTCCAGATTGGAGAGTGGCTCGTCGAACAGGAATGCCTTGGGCTCCTTGACGATCGCACGCCCGATGGCCACGCGCTGGCGCTGCCCGCCGGAGAGCTGCGACGGCCGTCGGTGGAGCAACGCTTCGATCTCCAAGATACGCGCAGCCTCAGCGATCCGTTGGCGTATAACATCCGGCGCGACCCGAATGTTCCTCAGCCCAAAGGCCATGTTCTCCGCGACTGTCATATGTGGGTAAAGCGCATAGTTCTGGAAGACCATCGCAACGTTGCGCCTGCCCGGCGCCAGGTTCTCCGAGCGCACCCCGTCGATCGTCAGCGTGCCCTCGTCAATGCTTTCGAGACCGGCGATCATCCGGAGCAGCGTCGTCTTGCCAGAACCGGACGGGCCGAGAAACACGACCAGCTCTCCTGGCTCAATGTCCAGGCTAACCTCGCGGATCACTTCGACTGCGCCAAAGTGCTTTGATACGCCGGACAGCGCGATTCCCGTCATGCCTGCGATCCTTCTTTCCTCCATAATTTCGGATAAATACCCGATGTCAAGGAACGTGGGGAGCTACGGCACAAGGTTTCCAAGCTATCTTGCCAAAAGCCGACCGTCTGCAGTCGGTCCCATTCACGACGTTTGGAGACAGAAGTGCTCTTCGTCGAGGTGCTGCGAAGCTGGATCAAGTCTCTCGTATCAGGAGAAGGCGGGTGGATGGGGGCTATGGCGGACCCGCATATAGGACCCGCACTTCAGCTGATCCACGAACGGCCGGATCAACCCTGGACCCTTGGCGAACTGGGGCAGCGCGTGGGGCTCGGCCGCTCGGCGTTTTCAGCTCGCTTCACCAAGCTCGTCGGCCTG
>NZ_JBWLUY010000051.1:0-8005 GCF_057784295.1 Mesorhizobium sp. CNPSo 4688 | reverse complement strand
TGGCCCTGCGGCAGGTATGCGCGTGACCACATTCGCCATCTCATTGCCTCTGGGGATGTATCCTGCACCATCGAAGGCAAGGACCGCAATGACGACGATGTCGGCGTCTGCTTCGTTGGGAGCATCGATCTCGCGCGCGACCTGGTAAAACACGGATTGGCGGTCGCCGACAAACAAGCGCCTCGATACCTTGCCGAAGAGCGCGAAGCCCGCAGTGCCAAACGCAACTTGTGGGCAGGGGAATTTATCGACCCCGGCGAATATAGACGGGGTGGACGCCCATAGTTTCGAGATGGCCTTCCATTTTGGCTAACCGCCGCTGTCCATCTGGCGCCGGAAGATTACATGCGGTGGCTTGGGCCGGAGCCGGATCCGCGTGACCTGATGAGCCGTTCCCGTCCGACCTGATGACGATGTGGCCGATCGACAGCAAGGTCGGCAGCCCGCGCAACAACACGCCCGACATCATTGATAGGATCGGCCTAGGCCGTGAACCCATAAACGGCCAGAAATGACCGGCGCACGGATAGCTTAGTTCGTCGGCAAAGAGGTGCCAATCGCGGTCACGCAGTGATCGCTATTTCGACGGCCCTATTCCGGCAGTGATCGCGCTGTTCGAGCCCCTGATTTTGGCGCTGGCAAGCAGTCGCGCCCGCCGCGAAGGAACAATCCTCGCGTGGCATTTTGTCCGGGCGCCAAGGCCCGAGCCATTCTCAGCCGCGACCAGGCAGTCGCGGACATGATCCGCGTTGGGGCGCGATCGCAAATGGTCGCAGCCTCGCGTTCGACCGCGCCCCAAAATCATCCGTCACCAGGTAATCACCTGGTGGACATGCGTCAGCCGACCGCCGCACGAACCGAGAGCGCTGCCCTGGACGATTGCATAACCTCGCCGACATGGCAGTAGCAGACGATCTCGTGCAGTTGGTGGTCGGTCAGCTCGAAGAAGCGCTTGGCTTCGCCATAGCTGTCGTCTTTCAGACCTTCGTCGTGCAATATGGGGTCCGTGAAGGCAACCGCTATCGGCGAGCCATCGCCTCGCATGACATCGCGCTCCGGCGGGGCACGGTATTCAGTCCCGGCGAGCGCGGTCAGGAGCCGGCTGGGCTCACGTTCAAGAAGCTCGGCCCAACGTACGAGACGTTGGGTTCGGCTCATTACCGGCTGTGTGTTGACCTCGGCCACTGCATGCAGTTGGTCCAGTGTTTGGTGTTTCATGGCAACCTCCTAGTAATAGGTTGGTTGACCCCAAACGCCCTATATCGACATCATAGCGCCGAAGCGTCGATCCGTCATTCGAATTCCATGTCGGGGCAATCGCGGGAGACCTCGCCAATGCCTTTTTACATGCAGCCAGCCGGCGCCCCGCCGCCGTCGACGGCAGGCTCAATTCTGCTGGATCGAAATGCCCTTGTCGTCGATCTTCAGTTCGACGCCCTTTGGCTTGGTCTGTTCGTGATAGACATACGCACCGAGCGCGATGACCACGACAACGAGCGCGCCGACGAGAAGGTAGAGTGTATTCTGCTTCACGGCGCGCTCCTTTGGGAAAATCCCATGGGAAAGCGCGCAGCGCTTTCCCATGGGATTGCGTTAGATAAAAATCCGAGCCTCATGCTCGCTTCAGGACCTTGACCAGCACCAGCAGGATAACGGCGCCGATCGTGGCGTTGATGATGGCAGCGAGAATGCCGCCGCCGATGGCAAAGCCGAGCCTTGGGAATAGCCAGCCGGCGATCAAGGCGCCGATAATACCGACGACGATATTGCCGATCAGGCCGAAGCCGAAGCCCGAGACGATGAGGCCGGCGAGCCAGCCGGCAATGGCGCCGATGATCAGGAAGATGAGAAGGCTTTCGATGCCCATGGCGAGTCCCTCCAGGATGAGAGGCGGCTGCGGAGCGGACGGCCCCGAATCGGCCTCATTTTCAACGGCTTCACGCTATGCGAAAGCACATCAACCCGCCAGCGGCTCACTGATCGTCGTTATCGTCAGTGGAGGCAGGCCGCCAACTGGTCGGGTCGACCTTCTTCTGGGTGTCGCTGTCGGTGTAGACCCACCAGGCGCCGTCGCGGTACTGCCCGACGGATTCGCTGACGACACCGGCGCCGTCCTTCCACAGGACAGTGACCTTGGACCCGTCCGTCGGGGCGGTTGCTATCGGCTTTCGGTCTGCCATGTCATCCCCTCTCGTCGCACATCCGTCCGGAATGCGCAGAACAACGCCGCCACCCCCATCCGGTTCCAGCGGAACGAAGGGCCGAACCATCAGCTGTGCGCAAAAATATCCTCTTCGTCCCAGCCCATCAGATCGAGCTTGGCACGCGTCGGCAGGAAGCGGAAGCAGGCGTCGGCTTCCTTGGCGCGCCCGTCCCGCGCCAGCCGTCCGGCCAGCACATCGCGCAGACGGTGCAGATAGAGCACGTCGGACGCAGCATATTCGAGCTGTTCAGGCGACAAGGTCTCGGCCGCCCAGTCCGACGATTGCTGCACCTTGGAAAGTCCGACGCCGAGCAGTTCGAAGCAGATGTCCTTCAGCCCGTGCCGGTCGGTATAGGTGCGGGTCAGCCGCGAGGCGATCTTGGTGCAGAACACCGGCTCCGGCATGACGCCGAAGGCATTGTAGAGCACGGCGAGGTCGAAACGGCCGTAGTGGAACAGTTTGGTGATGCCGCGGTTCCTGAGCAGGCTGACAAGGTTCGGCGCCTTCTTCTGGCCGGGCGCGATCTGAACCACGTCGGCGGAGCCATCGCCCGGCGAGATCTGCACCACGCACAGCCGGTCGCGGTGCGGGTTCAGCCCCAGCGTCTCGGTGTCGATGGCCACTGCGTCGACATTGTAGTGCGAGAGGTCGGGCAGATCGTTCTTGTGGAAGCGGATATCGCTCATTGTCTTCTCCGGATCGCGGCCTGCAGCGCCGCGCATCTCTTGAGATGCGCAAAGGACGCTGCAGCATATTGAAGTCGTCGGTCGTCCTCGCCGCGATCCGCTGAAAAATCAACCAGAAACTGGTTTCCCGCTGCTTCAGCGCATCAGCGCATCGAGAATGCGCGCCCAGGAGCGCTGGCCCTTGTGGAAGGAGGTCAGCTCGTATTTCTCGTTGGGCGAGTGGATGCGGTCGTCATCGAGGCCGAACCCGACAAGCAGCGATTCCATGCCGAGATAGGTCTGGAAGTCGCCAACGACGGGAATGGAGCCGCCGCCGCCCGTGGTTACCGCCGGCTTCGGCCATTCATCCGACAGCGCGTTCTTGGCCTTGGCCAGGAACGGCGAGTCATAGGAGAGCTGGATCGCCGGCGAACCGCCATGGGGATGGAACTCGACCGAACAGTCCCCAGGAATCCGCTCCCTGACGAATTTCTGGAACGCCGCGCGGATCTTCTCGGGGTTTTGCTTGTGGACAAGGCGGAAGGAGATTTTCGCCGACGCCTCCGCCGCGATCACCGTCTTGAACCCTTTGCCGGTATAGCCGCCGATAATGCCGTTGAACTCGGCCGTCGGCCGCGCCCAGGTCAGTTCGAGCACCGAGCGGCCCTTTTCGCCCGACGGGATCGACAGGCCGATCGGCCCGAGGAAGGTCTCGGCGGTCTCGCCGAGCGTCTCCCAGGACTTCAGGATCTGCGACGGCGTTTCCTCGACCCCGTCATAGAAACCGGGAATGGTGATGTGGCCGTTCTCGTCATGGATGTCGGCGAGAATCTTCGCCAGGATGCGGATCGGATTGGCGGCAGCGCCGCCATAAAGACCCGAATGCAGGTCGCGATCGGCAGCCTTGACCGTGATCTCCTCGCCGACCAGTCCGCGCAGACCGACGCAGATCGACGGCGTCTCGCGGTCCCACATGCCGGTATCGCAGACCAGGGCGAAGTCGGCCTTGAGTTCTTCGGCATTGGCCTCGAGGAACGGCTTCAGCGACGGCGAGCCGGACTCCTCCTCGCCCTCGAACAGGATGGTGATGCGGCAGGGCAGATTGCCATGCACCTGCTTCCAGGCGCGGCAGGCCTCGACGAAGGTCATCAGCTGCCCCTTGTCGTCGGCCGAACCACGCCCGGTGATTACCTTGTGGCCGGGCTCGATCTCCTTGACCGCCGGCGCGAACGGATCGCTCTCCCAAAGCTCGATCGGGTCGACCGGCTGCACGTCGTAATGGCCGTAAAACAGCACATGCGGCGAACCGGCTGGGCCGTCATGATGCGCAACCACCATAGGGTGTCCGGGGGTGTCGCGCACCGAAGCGTCGAAGCCGATCAGCTTGAGCTCCGACACCAGCCATTCTGCGGCCTTGCGGCAGTCGGCGGCATAGTCGGAATCGGTGGAGATCGACTTGATGCGGAGCAGGCCGAACAGGCGCTCCAGACTCTGGTCGAGATTTTTATCGAGACGGTCGAGGACGGGGGAAATGGTGGACATTATCACGGGCCTTTCTTTTCGGTGCCGGGACCGTAAAGGCAGCGCATCAAAACGAAAAGCCCGCGATCGTTGGACCACGGGCCGGAATTTGCTTGTTGAAAGGCAAAAAAAGAGCCGCCGTGGTGGAGGGGGAACCACGGCGGCCTTTACTCGAAACGTTGCGGCAGCCCGGAGAGGGGGGATAGGCTGCCGCAGTTGTCCGGGATAGGCGGGGGACGGGCCTTGCTCCGGACTCGGCGAAAACTGCCGATGACATGTATTTGTGTCTTCGAACGTGGCGTTTCAAGGGCATGAAAATTACACTTTTGTAACATGGTTGTGAGCAGCCGAGGTCCATACCGAGGCATTCACAGGCCGCCTCTGTCAGGATGGCGCCGCAACGCCTGTTGGAAGCGTGCCTTTGCCATGGACCGCGCCGCCCTGCCGCGCTATCCCTGCCGGCATGAAAAAAGGCGATCATCTCTTCCTTATCGACGGCTCCGGCTACATTTTTCGTGCCTACCATGCGCTGCCGCCCCTGACCCGCAAATCCGATGGCCTGCCGGTCGGCGCCGTCTCGGGCTTCTGCAACATGCTGTGGAAGCTGATGCAGGATGCCCGCAACACCGATGTAGGCATTGTGCCGACGCATTTCGCGGTCATTTTCGATTATTCGTCGAAAACCTTCCGCAACGAGCTCTACCCCGAATACAAGGCCAACCGCTCGGCCCCGCCCGAAGACCTGATCCCGCAATTCGGCCTGATCCGCCAGGCTACCATCGCCTTCAACCTGCCCTGCATCGAGATGGAAGGGTTCGAGGCCGACGACCTCATCGCCACCTATTGCAAGCTTGCCTGCGAGGCCGGCGGCGACACCACCATCATCTCCTCGGACAAGGATCTGATGCAGCTGGTCGGCCCCACGGTCGGCATGTACGACCCGATGAAGGACCGCCAGATCGGCATCCCCGAAGTCATCGAGAAATGGGGCGTGCCGCCGGAAAAGATGATCGACCTGCAGGCGCTCACCGGCGACTCCGTCGACAATGTGCCGGGTGTGCCCGGCATCGGGCCGAAGACGGCAGCGCAATTGCTGGAACAGTTCGGCGACCTCGACGGGCTGCTTGCGCGCGCCAGCGAGATCAAGCAGGACAAGAGGCGTGAATCCATCATCGCCAATGCCGACAAGGCGCGCATATCGCGTCAGCTGGTGACGCTGAAGAACGATGTACCGGTCACCGACGGGCTCGACGATTTCGTGCTGCACGCGCCAGATGGGCCGAAGCTGATCGGCTTCCTCAAGACCATGGAATTCACCTCGCTGACCCGCCGTGTGGCCGAAGCGACCAGCACCGAAGCCGGCGATGTCCAGGCCGTTGCCGTCATGGTCGAGCGCGCCGACACCGCGCACGGCCCCGATGTCGGGTCCGGCGCACCGCCTGTTGCTCGCGGCGGCGGAACCAATGATGCATCCCAAGCTGAAGCCAAGGCTGATACCGCCAAGGCCGGCGATACCCCGTCCTTGCTTTCAGCACTTCGTCTCGAAGCGGCATCCGCCGCCAGGATCGACCCGGCCGCCTATGTCGCGATCCGCGACACGGCAACGCTCAAGACTTGGCTGGCCCAGGCGAAGGAGACCGGCATCGTCGCTTTCGACACCGAGACCACGTCGTCCGACCCGATGCTGGCCGACCTCATCGGCTTCTCCCTGGCTGTCGGACCCGGCCGCGCCGCCTACGTGCCGCTCGCCCACAGAACCGGCGCAGGCGACCTGCTCGGCGGCGGCGCGCTGGAGAACCAGATTCCGGTCCGCGAGGCGCTGGCGCTGCTGAAGCCGCTGCTCGAGGACAGATCGGTGCTCAAGATCGCCCAGGACGCCAAATACGACATCGTCGTGATGAGCCGCCACGGCATCGACATCGCGCCTTTCGACGACACCATGCTGATCTCCTATGTGCTCGACGCCGGCACCGGCCACCACACTTTGTCGTCGCTTGCCGACAAATGGCTTGGCCATGCGACGACCCCGCTCAAGGATCTCGCCGGTTCCGGCAGAAGCTCCGTCGGTTTCGAGCAGATCGACATCGACAGGGCGACCGCCTACGCCGCCGGCCACGCCGACGTGACGCTCAGGCTGTGGCAGGTGCTGAAGCCGCGGCTGGCGGCCAAGGGGCTGGTCTCGGTCTATGAACGGCTGGAGCGGCCGCTGGTGCCGGTACTGGCCCGGATGGAGCAACGCGGCATCTCGGTCGACCGCCAGATCCTGTCCCGTCTCTCCGGCGAGCTGGCGCAAGGTGCGGCACGGCTGGAAGAGGAAATCTACGGCCTCATCGGCGAGCGCATCAACATCGGTTCGCCAAAGCAGCTCGGCGACATCCTGTTCGGCCGCATGGGCCTGCCCGGTGGTTCCAAGACCAAGACCGGGCAATGGTCGACCTCGGCGCAGCTTCTGGAGGATCTCGCCGCCGAAGGCCACGAACTGCCGCGCAAAATCGTCGACTGGCGCCAGCTGACCAAGCTGAAATCGACCTATACCGACGCGCTGCCCGGCTTCATCCACCCCGACACCAAGCGCGTCCACACCTCCTATGCGTTGGCCGCGACGACGACGGGCCGGCTGTCCTCGTCCGATCCCAATCTGCAGAACATCCCCGTGCGCACCGCCGAAGGACGCAAGATCAGGACGGCTTTCATCGCCGACAGGGGCCAGAAACTGGTCTCGGCCGACTACAGCCAGATCGAACTCCGCGTGCTTGCGCATGTCGCCGAGATACCGCAGCTGACCCAGGCCTTCGCCGACGGCGTCGACATCCATGCCGTCACTGCCTCGGAAATGTTTTCCGTGCCGGTCGAGGGCATGCCTTCGGAAGTGCGCCGCCGCGCCAAGGCGATCAATTTCGGCATCATCTACGGCATTTCGGCCTTTGGGCTGGCCAACCAGCTGTCGATCCCGCGCGAGGAAGCCGGCGCCTACATCAAGAAGTATTTCGAACGCTTCCCCGGCATTCGCGACTATATCGAGGCGACCAAGGCCTATGCCCGCGAACATGGCTTCGTCGAAACCATCTTCGGCCGCCGCATTCACTATCCGGAGATCCGGTCGTCAAACCCGTCGATCCGCGCCTTCAACGAGCGCGCCTCGATCAACGCCAGGCTGCAAGGCACCGCCGCCGACATCATCCGCCGCGCCATGGTGCATATGGACGAGGCGCTGGAGAAGGCAGGCCTGTCGGCCCGCATGCTCTTGCAGGTGCATGACGAATTGATCTTCGAGACGGTGGAGGCCGAAGTCGAGGCGACGATCCCGGTGGTGCGCCGCGTCATGGAAAACGCCCCGATGCCGGCAATCTCGATGTCCGTGCCACTGCATGTCGATGCACGGGCGGCGAACAACTGGGACGAGGCGCATTAGCACTCCGCCGCTTCGTCATCCTAGGGCGAAGCAAGGAGCGAAGCGACGCGGCGCAGACCCTAGGGCGTGGACTCAACGTGTCGCAGCCAAATCCTTAGGGAGGCGAGGGTAAGAGTTGCGAGGAAGTTTCGACCAAGCTTGTCGAAGCGGGTAGCGGCCCTGCGGAACTGCTTGAGTTTGCAGAAGAAGCGCTCGATGCGGTT